>CAYPJS010000077.1:0-20688 GCA_964411135.1 uncultured Anaerolinea sp. | reverse complement strand
GTAAACCATGTCGATGCCGCCTACCGCATAGGCGGTGTTCAGGCGCTGCATGGTGTAACCGGGAATATACAGATACGTGTCGGGGGGGATGGACAGAAAGCTCGCCAGACCAAGCCGTGGATGATAGAACGCCAGGATGATGGCATCACTGCGGCCGGGGAACGGGGAGAGGCTGTCAGTGCCGATTAACAGCAGCGACTTCACCTCCTCCGGCTGGCTGATCCCTGTCAGCGGCGGTTGAACCGTCAGGACAGACGTCATTTGAGGGGTTGGATACTCGCTGCGGACCGTCCGCAGCAGGGTTGGGGTTGGGCTGAACACCAGGCTGGGAGTCGCTGATGCGGTTGCTGTGGGAATGGTGATGGTCGGTGGGGGGGTGGGGGTGGTGCAAGCTGCCAGAACCAGCCCGGCGGTAATCAACAGGACCATGATCAATCCCAGGACAGTTTTAGCAGTTGCAGAAGCACGCGGCATCATTACATTTCCCCTGCTTCGGATTATAGCAGGTTGGTGAAAAATCTTCATAAGCAAATAATGGTAGTATTTTTAGGTGGGTTTGGAAAAAAATACTATAATATTTGAAAAAGTACAAATCCTTGAAATTTCGTCGGGTTGGAGCGGAGTTGAAGGGGGGATGTGTTGACGCTCAAAATAAAGATTCGCATATCAGTCTGCCTCTTAGCATTATTTATCATATTTCCTGTCGGAACTGTTCAGGGGAGTTGGTTACCACTCCTTGTCCAGGCGAGCGGAGGACAGACTTTCTTTAGTGAATCTGGCGCACCATATAAAACCTCTCTAGCAACCTATGAAGTTGATTTGGTCACTACAGGCTATGATTTTGCTTGCGGTCTTACTGATGATGGCGGTGTAAAATGCTGGGGCAAGAATACATTTGGACAGCTTGGCGATGGTACCGACCTTCCTCATACTTTGCCAGTAAATGTCTCGGGATTAACAAACGGGGTGATTGCAATCAGCGCAGGATATCGCCATACCTGCGCTTTGACAACCGACGGGGACGTAAAATGCTGGGGATACGGATATCTGGGTAATGGAAAATATTCAGGCATGTCTGTACCAGTTACGGTATCAGGCTGGCCTGCTGAGGTTGTTGCATTAAGTGTGGGAAGCGAACACACATGCGTAGCAACGACAATCGGTGAGGTTTGGTGCTGGGGAAAAAATTCATCTGGTCAACTGGGTGATGGAACCCTGACATCCAGACTTTCGCCAGTAAAAGTAGCAGGTTTCTCCAATAATGGTCTGTCCGTTAATGCTGGTTATAGTTCCAGTTGTGCAATTACTGCTACCGGCGGAGTAAAGTGTTGGGGGGCAAATGATTTTGGGCAATTAGGTGACGGTTCAAATGACCGTCATTCAACACCCGTTGATGTGACCGGATTATCTGACAAGGCAAGCTCTATCGATGTCGGGACTTTCCACACTTGCGCTTTGCTCTCAAATGGAGCGATTCAATGCTGGGGCAAGAATGCATCAGGTCAATTGGGAAACGGAACCCTGAATGACTCTTCGATTCCGGTTTCGGTTGTTGATCTTACCAGTTCGGCTGTGTCTATTAGCGCTGGTGAGTCTCACTCTTGTAGTTTGCTTTCAGCAGGGAATATAGAATGCTGGGGTGAAAATGGCTTTGGCCAGCTTGGGAATGGGACGGTTGAGAAGAGTATCCTCCCCGTAGAAGTTGGTGGGCTACCTCAGGCTGCTCTTTCTGTCAGCGCCGGATACTATTTCACCTGCGCCGGGACAATTGAAAATGATATATATTGTTGGGGCCGTGGGGACTATGGTCAGTTGGGAAACGGTTATTCGTCAATCAACAAGATCGTGGTGGACGGGTATGGATTCCCCGGCGTTGTAAATTCATTTTCAGTTGGTAGCACGCATAGTTGCGCTGTTTTAGAATCTGGCAAGATTGTTTGCTGGGGAACCAGTTTTAGCGGACAATTAGGGAATGGTGACAATGATAACCATCCAATTCCGGTTTATATTCAGGATGATATCGACATATACACAGACGTCGACGCTGGTAGTTATCATACATGTGGATTGACGAATAGCGGTACTGTCAAATGTTGGGGTGCTAATGTAGCAGGGGAACTTGGTAATGGGAGTGTTTTATCGGCAAATACTCCAGTTGCAGTAAACGGGCTGCCTGATGAAATCACATCGATCGGTTTGGGTGAAATCTCCACCTGTGCTGTCACGCGCAACCATGACCTGGCCTGCTGGGGGTGGAACTTGTATGGCCAGCTGGGCACTGGCGATAAAGAAAACCGGCTTCTACCCACTTTTATTGATAGTTTGGCTGGGCGTGTAGAGGCTGTTGCAGCAGGATCACGTCACACTTGTGCCACCACTACGACCGATGAAGTTTATTGCTGGGGTGATAATACCTATAAACAACTCGGCATTGAGAATATTTCTGAGTCATTAATCCCAGCGAAAGTCACAGCCATAACTGAACCGATTCAATCCATCGATGCTGGATGGTTTCATACCTGTGGGTTAGTTTCTTCTGGTTCGGTCAAGTGTTGGGGAGGTAATGTTTTTGGTCAATTAGGCAATGGAACCAACGTGGATTCTTCATTGCCGGTTGAGGTGGTCGGATTAAGTGGCAGTGTCCAGTCTTTAGGCCTGGGGTACACTCATTCATGCATCCTGACATCTGAAGGCGGCATTATGTGCTGGGGAAACAATGAGCGTGGTATGGTTGGGGATGGGACAGGAGATCCCAGATGGGTCGCGGGAAATGTATTTGGGTTGGATAGTGGCATGAAGGATATATCATCCGGAAACGTTGTCTCCTGCGCACTTGGCCTGACGGGACAGGTTAAATGTTGGGGAGATAATTTCTACGGGCAGTTTGCAGCTATGGCTTCCCCCATACCAATACGAGTGTTTGGGTTTAGCCCAAATTTTTCCACACTCTATTTCCCAATAGTATCTCGATGAAATATTGGTTGGATAGATTATCAATTAATTCTTGGCGTCTATGGGTCAGATTGACCTATTGATCGATTCTATCTCATCTGCAGTAAGAAGAACATCAACAGCCTGAAGGTTCTCAGCCTGGTGCTGTGGATTGCCTGACATTGGGATGGTGATTACTCCGGGTTGGTTCATCAACCATGCCAGGGCTACCTGTTGAGACGTCAGGTCCCGAGCCCGGGCGATATACTTCAGAACTGGATTGCTTTTGATGTTGCGCCGTTTTACCGGACTGTATGCCGTGATCAGGATTCCATCGCGTTGACAGGCATTCAGTACCCCGTTTTCCACGCTGGTACGGTCCGGTACGCTGTAGGAAACCTGGTTTGTGAACAAAGGCGTGGCACACAGTGCCGCCGCTTTTTGCATCAGCTTGAGGTTGAAATTGCTGACTCCCAGGTGCCGTACCTTGCCTTCCTTTACCAATTGGTTGAGCGCCCTGAAGGTTTCCTCCAATGGGATGCCCACACCCGGCCAATGGATCAGGTACAGGTCCAGATATTCCATGCCCAGGCGGCGCAGGCTGTTTTCGCAGCTGCGCAGCACACTCTGGTAGCGTAAATGCTCCGGCGAGACTTTGGAGGTGATGAAGAACCTGTCGCGCGGCGCCCCAGACTCGCGAATTGCCCGGCCGAGCAGTTCTTCAGCATGCCCGGTGGCATATGCCTCGGCGGTGTCGAAGTGGGTATACCCCAGCGCGAGTGCCGACCGGAGCGCTTGCATGGATTCGACGTCGCTGGACGGATCTGAAAAGCTGTGCCCGCCAATCCTCCAGGTGCCAAACCCGATTTTTGGAATTTGTTCGCCGTTTACGATTTCGTATCGCATACGGAAATTATACCTGTAGGTATTGGGTTTCCAACCTGGATCCCGGATGCCTGCTATTCCTCTTTTCCCCCTTGCCAGCGTGTATATAATGGATGTAGCGCGGATTTATGTGAGGAGGGATGTATGAAAAGGGTCGCTTACCTGTTTGTGTTAATCGCCATCCTGCTGGCATCAGCCTGCACCCCGCAGGCGACACCCACACCTGAACCTCCGCTGCCTTCACCCTCGCCCATGCCGCCCACCTGGACGCCGACTCCGCCGCCCACCGCCACACCGACTGCTACGGCAACCCCTTTCCAACCCTTCGAGGCAAAGGCCCTGACCGATTACCTCAATGTACGCGAGAATCCGGGGTATTTGTTCGGCATTGAGACACAGCTTGCAAAAGATACACCCTTCCAGGTGCTGGGGAAATCCCCCGGCGGCGAGTGGATATACGTCGAGCTGGAAGATGGCACGAACGGCTGGATTTTCGCCCAGTTGATCGTATCTGAATTGGATCTGCAGCTTGCCCCGCTGCGCGAACCGCAGGACGTTCAATTGGTCACCGGTATGGTTAAGAATAGCGCCGGGGAACCCATTAACGGTATTCAATTCATGGTCCAGGGTGCAGCCAACAGCTCCCCTCGAACAGATGCCGTCACCGACGCAAATGGTGTTTTTTATGCTTATTTGCCGAAAGATGCCAGCGGAAAGTGGTATGTCAGCTTTACCGCAATTTCCTGTACCAGCAATACCATGGATGCAGATTGTAACTGCCTGAACGGGGTGTGCGGGACGATCTCTCCTGCGGTTGCCAACCTGACATTACCGCAATCTGCTTCGCTTGAATTTCTCTGGCAATAAAAAAATCCCCCTGTAAAGGGGGATTACAAAATGTGCGGTGGTGACAGTTGGGTGTGCGAGACTGACCGGAGCACCAACCGCACTGGCTTACATCTTACAAGTCTTTTAACATCGTGCCCAGAACGAGCAGCACAAATCCCACAAAAACCAGCCAGAAGGCAAATCCGGACAGGAATGCAACGACATTCAAAAAGCCAAGAAGGCCTGCCAAACCAAGGATGACTGCAACCCACCAGGTTACAATTTTCGGCGCGCTCAATTTCATGTTTACCTCCCCAGGTTAACCATTTATTGGAATTTTCAGCCTCGCCCTTCCCACTTAAATATAATAACACCGAAGTCAAGATATCGATCCGCGTTAATTCTTAAAAGCATTGACCCAGGAAGGACTCGTTAAAACTATGGTGGAATATTCTGCTGAGACATACGGAGAAAGAATAGCCGCGATTTACGATGAACTGTATGCGAGCTATGACCCGGCGGCGATTCATTTTCTGGCGCAGTTGGCAAAAACGGGTCCCGCGCTGGAACTTGGAATTGGCACAGGACGTTTTGCACTCCCGCTGCAGGCAATGGGTATTGAAGTGCACGGCATCGATGCCTCACCGGCTATGGTCGAACGCTTGTATGCCAAGCCCGGTGGTGAACGCATCATGGTAACGATAGGTGACTTTACCACAGTCGAGATCGAAAAGAAATTCCCGCTGATCTACGTAGTCTTCAACACCATTTTTGGGCTGCTGACACAGGAGAATCAAATCCGCTGCTTTGAAAATGTCGCCAGACACCTGGAATCGGACGGGGTCTTTGTGATTGAAGCATTTGTGCCGGATTTGAAGCGGTTTGTCGACAGTCAATCTCTGCGGGTGGTTAATATAAACAACGATTCAGTCCAGTTGGATGCCTCTAAGGTTGATATTCCCAACCAGACGATTACCGCCAATCATTTGCATCTTTCGGGGCAGGGAGTACAGGTGTTTCCTGTTCGGCTGCGCTACATCTGGCCGGCTGAAATGGACCTGATGGCTCGCCTGGCAGGAATGCGCTTGCGCCAACGCTGGAGCAGCTGGGATCAGGCAGCGTTTACCAGTAATAGCCAGCGTCATATCTCGTTATACGAGCTGGCGGAGTAACCACAAAATTACAGGCAGGCGATTTTCACCTGCCTGTATGGATGTCCCTAAAATTTGACCAGGAAAGCTGTCAGATACATGATGGCGATCCCGGCAGCGAACCCTCCCAGGTTGAGCGCACTGATCCATGAATTTTTATCTGCATTGGCCGAACGCCGCAGCAGTCCCACGACCTCAACAATCACCTGCCAGATAGCCCCAAGTCCAATGCCCAGGAAGAGCGTGCTGATTACTGGAGAGTAGGCAAAGCCGCCCAGCCAGGCGCCGAGTATAGCAGGTCCGCCGGAAACCAGCAGTAGAATCAAGAACGAGCCCAGCTTTGGTCCGGTGGGGGAGTTGTCTTCTTCAGATGAGGTTGTGGCAGGCAGCAGCGGCGCAGCGATACCGATGCCTTCGGTGACATTGTGCAGAATAAAACCGATGACCAGGAAGGTGCCAAGGGCTGCCTCGCCGAGTGAGAAGGCTGCGCCGACGGAAAGTCCTTCGCCCAGGTTGTGCAGCCCGATGCTGGCGGCGATCAGGAAGGCCAGTGTGAAACCACGTGGTTTTACGGTATGCGTATCACTCTTACGCCGCAGACTACCAAGCGCGAGGATACCGAGCCAGGAAATCAATGCGGCGAACAATGCCAGCGGCACACCCTGGAACACACCTGGAATGGTGCCCCCGATTTCGATCACCTCCAGCAAGGTATCGATGAGCAGGAAGACCAGCAGCCCAACAGTCAGTGCCAGGATGGCTCCCAGCCAGCGGCGGCTCATGCGTTTCATGGCTGGATACCACAACAGGCCAATTGCGATGGGGATGATGCCAATATAGACACCCAGTAAGCCGTACGCCAGGAACTGGCGCATGCCTGGAGCAGGCGTTTCAACCGCTACCGGCACTTCTGCATCAAATGTCAAACCCGTAGATGTGATCATGCGGATGCGGTAGAGGTCGCTGGGAAACCATTGATACGGGATGGTCAGCGTGGCGCGGCCCAGCCGCGGAATGGACCCCGCGGGCTCCTGTGAAAACTGCCAGTAAGCATCATCTACAGTGATCTGCGATATGGACACTGGCTCGGGGCCGCTGTTGAGCAGCTGCAGCTCAAACCCTTCGGGTTTGACCAAAGTACGGCTTATTGAAATCTGCTCAATGGGTGGTACGTTGGCAGTGAACAATCCCAGCGGATTGGTCAGGCTGAAAACCCAGGCCAGCAGACCCAACAGGAGCAGCGGTAGAAAGGATAAAAGCCAGCGTGGTGTACGCAGCGACATCCTTGCGGCTGATTTATTAATTTCCATATTCTTCTCCTATTCCACGGCCTCGAACATGCCCATCCATCCCAGTTCGGCAAACTCGGATTGATGGGCGTGGAACATGTACTGCCCGGGAAAGTCGAGGGTAAATTCCAGGATGTGCCGTTCTCCCTGACCCATGATGACATTGTCGGTCAATTCGAACTGCTCCAGATTGGTGCCAGTTCGGTACAACCGGAACATGGATGCATGCAAATGGAACGAATTGATCAGGTCAAACTCGGTCAGGTTGGTCAGGTACACGCGCACCAGTTCGCCCACGCGCACCTGGATCGGATGGCGTGCGTAATGGAAGGCCACCGTGTTAACCGCGTACACTTCATTCTCATTGTCAAAGTTGGTGTCAAAGCCGTTCATTACCATTACCAGTTCGTGCGCAAGCTGCCGTCCGCCCGGCGGATCGATGATGAACGTACCGTATAATCCGCGGTGGATGTGTTTCTTGAGCGGCATCACATGGCAGTGATACAGATGCAGACCGAATGGCCGCGCTTCGAATTCATAGGTGAAACTTTCACCCGGATTGATGATGGGTGATATGCCATCCATGCCCGGGGTGTGAATGCCGTGGAAGTGAATGGTGTGCGGGTGGGTGGCGCCGTTGCTGAAATGGAAACGCAGCAGATCACCTTCGGTGCAGCGGAAGGTTGGACCGGGCACCTGACCATTATAGGTCCAGGCTGGGAACCACACTCCCGGCGCAATTTCAATTTCCTGCTCCAGCGCTGTGATATTGTATTCGCGAAGCGTTCGAGTGCCGTCAAGCTGACTGACTGTGCCCGAGTCAAAACTGGTCATGAAAGCACTCGGGTCGAAAAGGCTCAGGTTGACATCACCAACCATTCCACTTTGGTCAGTGTGTCCTAAGGGCATCTGCATGTCATTCATTTGGTGCTGTGACCCGTGGGCAAGTACTGGCGTGCGCGGTAAAACCGACGCAGCTCCCAGCATACTGGCGGCTGCCCCAACCGTTTTGAGAAATTTTCTTCTGGTGATCATTTAAAACTCCTGCCGCTGCTAAGCGGGGGTATCGATAAATATCCGGTTGGTTACTTCCTGGGACAGGACGTGAGCATCGCTTCCGTCCTCTAATGATTGGATCGTGATCGGCCCGGCAAAAGGTGATTTGTCGATTACGCGGATCGTCACATCCAGGTTCAATCCGATTTCATGCAGATAGCGCAGGATATCCGGGTTATCAGCTGAGACTCGGTCAATCCGCCCGCTTTGGCCTGGATTAAGGGTGGTCAAGGGGATCTCGCTGCGGCTGGGAAGGTTGCCGTCTCGATCCGGGATGGTCTCGCCGTGAGGGTCGCGGGAGGGGTCACCCAGGAGCGCTGCGATGCGTTCCACCAGGCGGGGGGAGCTGGCATGCTCAAGCCGGTCGGCATCCTCATGGACTTCGTCCCAGGTATAACCCAACACCTTAACCAGGAAGGTTTCCATTAATCGGTGGATCCGGATTACTTCAAGCGCCTGTCTCTGGCCCTCCAGTGTCAACTTAGCACCACCGTATGGCACGTAAGCGATCAGCGCGGGATTCATGGCAGCCATGCGTTTCAACATCAATGTAACGGACGGGTTCGCAACTGCCATTTGTTCTGCAATAGCCGAGGTACTGGCCCAATTATGTTCTTGCTGCAGGCTGAAAATGACTTTAAGGTAGTTTTCAATTGAAGAAGTTAGCATAACCTAAACCTTTGATTAGTTATGACTAATATTATACAATTTTGATCAAAAAAGTCAATATAAATAAAAGGTCTGGAATACCTTTCTGAAAAAGCAATAATGGTAGAATGATTCAGGAACCTCATGGCACGATTCGACCATTTTGACCTTATTGCCCCGCACTATGAACGATTCTTCCACGCGATTCCGGATGAATCATTTTTCGAGTTGGTTGCTGCTCAAACCGGTATGTTGATTCTGGATGTGGCAGGCGGAACTGGAAGGGTGGCGCAGCACCTGACAGCGGTGGGAGCAAACGCGGTAATTACCGACATCTCGGTGCCAATGCTGCGGCAGAGCATGCAGAAAAAGGCGATATTTCCAGCCCAGACCCTGGCCGAAAGATTGCCTTTTGCGGACAACGTTTTCTCAAGGGTTGTGATGGTGGATGCCCTGCACCATGTAATCCATCAGGGTGAGACAATCCGGGAAATGCTTCGTGTGCTGCAGCCGGGCGGCCGGCTCATTATTGAGGAACCGGATATCCGTAATTTCTATGTCAAACTGATTGCGCTTGGCGAAAAACTGCTGATGATGCGCAGTCATTTCTTAACCGGCGAGCAGATTTCAGATTTGTTCTTGCCGCTCACAAAATCGATTAGCGTGCAGCACAGCGGGCATACCGTGTGGGTTGTTGTAGAAAAGCAGTTGGCAGAATAATTTTTACTCTGGAGGTTTACGCATATGGCCCTTCCTAATGACCAGCCTCGCGAACCCGTCTGGAAGTATCGGGGATACGAGTTGCGGCCCTCTGAATTTACAACTGCCATGGTGCATTATTACCGTGCTGAAATCCAACGCAGCAATGTTTGGCGTAACCGGCTGGATGCCACAACGAATTGGGCAGTTGTTTCAACCGGGGCAGTCCTATCCTTCGTATTTGCCAGTCCAGAAAACCATTACGGCGTGATCATCCTGATCACTTTGCTGGTAACTCTGTTCCTGTGGATCGAAGCACGGCGCTACCGCTATTATGAGTTGTGGAGCTTGCGCGCCCGGCTGGTAGAAACAGATTTCTTTGCAGCCATGCTGGTGCCGCCGTTTGCCCCGCATGCCGAATGGGCGGAAAGTCTGGCGGATTCATTGCTGAATCCCGAGTTCCCCATCTCGATGCTCGAAGCCATTGGACGCCGCTTGCGGCGGAACTATGTATTTATCTACATCATTCTGGGCCTGGCCTGGATGTTGAAGAATTATATTCACCCGGTGCCTGCCCAAAACTGGAGCGATTTTTTACAGCGCGGAGCCATTGGCAATATTTCTGGAACAGCAGTATTTCTAATAGGAGTGGGCTTTACGGTTTTCATGATTCTGCTGGCCCTCTTCACGATTCGGCTTAATCAGACCAGCGGAGAGGTCCTGCCCAAGTTTGATTTCATGGACGTGGAGGGGGACACTACTCCGCTTAGCAAGCGACTCCCCCGACTGCGGAAACGCCGACAACTGTTGGTTTGGATAATTACCGATAAACCAGCAGAAATTGGCAGTGCCATCCTGAAGCGTATGTCTCGTGGTGCAACCTCGCTGCCGGGGACCGGGCTGTATACGAATAAGCAGCATGCGGTACTGATGGTGGCCGTCACCGCTACCGAGGTGCCGGAATTGAAATCCATTGTTCAGGAAACAGACGCCAACGCGTTTGTGATCGTCAACCCCGCCAGCGATATTTTTGGCAAAGGTTTCCAGGACTTAAAAGACACAAAACCGCCAGCCAAAGCCGGGAAATAAACCGGATTTTCAGCTGTTAGCTTGTTTGAAAATCTTCCCGGATGTTTTGACCCGGAGGATAATTTATACCGAAGGCTCCTCGGGGGAATCAAACGGTTCGAAGAACCCTTCTGGCGATGCCATATCGACCACGCCGGCAAACGGCCAGCGCTGCCGCGCAGTTGCCAACAGTTCAGGTCTCAGGGTAAGGATGCCAACCCGATAATTGCGTGAATCAACGGCTGCCAGACCGGCTGTCCAGCCCTGCCCGGCTTCGAACTCCAGGGGTCCCATCTCGTCCACAATCAACAGGTCGCAGGGAGTGGCTTGGGCTAAAACCAAATTTCCCCAGGCCAGGGCAATCTGGTTAAAGATCCAACCTGGGCGGCTTGAGCCGCTCTCAGGCGGCCCTTCGGGTTTGCGTGCAAACCTGCGGGTTTCATTGCTCCGCAGGTCCAGAACCTCGATGCCAACTTTTTCCGTCCCGTCGAAGACGGCCGGGGACAGAACACCTGCCACATCCCATTTCAGTCTTTGTGCTTCAGCAGCCAACCGCCGGCAGAGAGTAGTTTTCCCGGAGCCGCGCCGGCCGGTCAAGATCCATAAATGGCCATTCTCAACATTTTTTGCCAATGAATTCACCCTGTTTTATTTTGCCACAATTTTGGAAGATTGCAGCCTTTTTTTTCCTTCTCTTACGTCTGTGTCTGGCGAAGGTCTGATGTCCGGTGTAACTTATTCCAGAATATTGCGACTAAATGAGTAGCCGATCAAATTTTAATGATTTTGGAGGTTTTTGATGAAACGACCCAATAGTGTACTGATTAACGCTGTGGTACTTCTGACCATGGCGGTAGGGCTGGCCTTTAGCGGTATTCCCAAGAACGCTAAGGCTGCCTTTTCACTTCCGTCAGGTTCTGCGGAACTGAGTGCCGACCTTCTATCCACGGAACTGGGTGTGATTGAGGTTCACGGTGTCCTCGATTCGATCGAGGCGGATAGCTACATTGTCGGCGGGTTCGCCTTCCGGTTTGATTCGTTGACCGTGGTTACCGGTGACTTGGCGGTTGGAGATAGTGTCCATATAAAGGCGCTGCTCCTGCCAGACGCGACAAGTTATGCATTGTCCATTGAAGAGCTTGCAACCCCTGTGACCACATCTGAGTTCGAAACCTTCGGGTTGGTAGATTCTATCGAAACAGATGTCTGGGTAATCTCAAGCGGGATTGTGACTATCAATGGGTCTACAGTCATTGATGCAGGTATTGAGGTTGGAGACCTGGTCGAGGTTCATGGCATGATCTCTGCCGGGTTACTTGTCGCAGGCACAATCACGCTGGTCGATGGTGACCCGGTTGGCTCCGGTACAGAGGTGGAATTCTTCGGTACGATCGAGTCCATCACAGGCAGCGTTTATGTCATCAACGGAAAAACTGTCAATACTGATACATTGACTGTAATAGATCCTGGCCTGGTGGTTGGAGATCTGGTCAAAGTCGCCGCAATTCTGAATGCGGACGGTACTTACCTGGCCTCTGCCATCCAATTGGCGATCATGCCTGCACCAGAAGAACTGACCTTCACCGGCGCAGTCGAGTTGATATCCGACAGCGAATGGCTGGTGGGCGGCATGACCTTCCTGGTGGATGCTGAGACCGTCATCATGAGCGATCTGCTGGTTGGCGACATGGTACTGGTAACCTATGTTGAACAAAGTGACGGCTCTTTCCTGGCCCTTAGTATCACTAAAATCGGCGAAGGCGATGATGACGAGGAGAATGGAAGCAGAGTCTTTGATTTCATCGGCTCGCTTGAATCCATCTCGGATACCGAATGGGTGGTTGGTGGCTTGAGCTTTGCGATTACCAGCAAGACCGAACTCGAGGGCGAGATGGTGGTTGGCGATGTAGTCAAGGTCCATGCAAAACGCTTCTCGGATGGTTCCCTGGAGGCTATGAAGATCCACCTGGCTCGCGAAAATGCCGATGATTTCACTTTTGTCGGAGAAGTCGAATCGATGGGTGATACGGCCTGGACAATTGATGGGTTCACCCTCACGATCGATTCCTCAACCAAGATCAATGGCCACATATCGGTCGGCGACCTGGTAAAGGTGCATGCCAAATTGAACGAAGACGGGACCTATACCGCGGTGAAGATCCACCCGAACGGTCCAAGCGACGATGAAGATGAGGATGATGACGACCAGGACGTGATCGAATTCAACGGAACGGTTGAATCCGTTGGCGACGGCATGTGGATGGTTGGCGGAATGACCTTTATCGTCGATACTTCTACGAAATTTGAGGGCGATCCCCAACTCGGCGATTTTGTTGAAGTTGAGTATGTCTTGCAGCCTGATGGCAGCTTGCTGGCTCTCAAAATTGACGCTGAAAATGATGATGGCCCGACCGGTGATGAAGAGGTGATTGAGTTCAATGGATTGGTCGAATCCATCACCGAAGATCTTTGGATCGTGGGCGGTATGAGCTTTGTTGTAGCTCCATTTACCGAACTCGAAGGCGATCCTCAACTCGGCGACATGGTGGAAGTGGAGTACGCCGTGCGGTCTGACGGCGGTTTCCAGGCCTTCAAAATCGACGCAGAAGATGATGATGGTTCGGATGATGATAGCAGCAAAAATCGCGAACAAAAGAATAAGGATGACCAACAACGGTGGACCCGCAGCGGTGGTGGAAATCGCGAAGACCACAGCGATAACGACCGTGATCGGGACGCAGACCGAGACGAAGATCGAGAAGACGGTGACGATGACCGCGATTAAGACTGCGTTGGGTTCCGGTAACAGGCCGGAGCATTGCAGCACTACCGAAAATTTGAACCTTAATAAACCATAGGAGGATCGTGAATTCGGTCAGGGTGAGGTGATTGTAATAACCACCTCACCCGAAACCGATTTGTCTGGCGGGTGAAAATGACAGGAAACCCTTACTGACCATGCATTATACTTAACCCATTGACATTTTTACCCAAAATGACCACGGATTCTGATTCTGACGCTTTGCTCAAACGCGCTCATCGATTCGACCCGCAGGCACTGGCAGCTCTGCATGACGAGTTATACCCGCAGGTCTATCGGTATGTATCTTACCGCTGTGATGATGCTCAGGTTTGTGAAGATATTTCCTCGGAAGTATTTTTGCGCTTTTTGGATGTGTTGAAAAAAAATGAGCAATCCGTGCAGTCGGCGCGTGGTTGGCTTTTTGGTACTGCCAATCACCTTGTGATGGACCACTACCGTAAGATATACCGTCGTAAACAAGAAACGTTGGACAATCACCATTACCTGGCGGACCATCACGATACAGCCCGCGAAACCGAGGACAGCCTGGCTGCCCAGGAAGTCCGTTTGGCGATCCTCAATCTTACCCAGGACCAGCAGCACGTAATCACACTGCGCTTTTCACAGGGGCTTTCTTTGGATGAGACTGCCCGGGTCATGGGGAAATCTATTAATGCAGTAAAGGTATTGCAATTTCGAGCGCTGGCAGCACTGCGGCGGCAAATGGACGGAGTAAATTAGGTGAAACAAGCCATGGACGATTATTCACTTTTTGAATATTGCCTGACACAGCTGGAGGCAGGGAAGGATCTGGATTCGATCCTGGCCCAATTTCCAGATAAGGCAGATAAATTACGGCCATTGCTCGTTGCCGCCCTCAAAGCCCGCCAGCGGGGTATCCCCATGCGAATTCCTGCCTCAGCCCAGGTGGACAGCCGGACCAGATTCCTGGCAGAAGCAGCCCATATTCGGGAAAGCAATCACCGGAAAACATTACCGCGTTTGCGATTTGCTGCAATGGCCGCATTAATCGTGGTGGTGCTTCTGGCTGGACTGATTGGTACCGGCCTTACATCTGCTCAGGCCATACCGGGGCAACCGCTCTATAGTGTAAAACGCACAGTGGAACAGGCTCAGTTAGCGCTTACGACCGACCAGGCTGCCCGCTTGAAACTAGAAGAGGAGTTCGACCTTCGCCGGGTATCTGAAGCGGAAAAACTGGCCGAGACCAATTATTCTGGCAGTATTAAGTTGGCTGGGCCTCTGGTCGCCAGCGGTGATAAGAAATGGTCGGTGGGCGGAGTGCAGCTCAGCCTGGACGATGATCAAGCAGCGCTTGCCGAAAGCCTGATCGGATCCTACATCGAAGTGGAGGGGCTGGTAAGTGCCGGGGACGGCCTGGCTGTTGAACAGATGGAATTGCGGCTGTTCAATATTTCTGGAACGATCGAGTCGATCAATGGCGCAGAATGGCGCGTCAACGGTGTAATCGTAATGATCATGGAGACCACCAAGATAAGTGGAAAGCCCGCCGTCGGTAAAAAAGTTGAAATGACTGCCCTGCATAATGCATCTGAAAATTACCTGGCGCTGTCGGTGAAGGTAAAAGGTCGAAATTCCAATCAGGATACCGGTGAGGGTAATAACGCCGGGAACATCACTCCCCTGCCTGGCGTGATAGACCAGGATGAAGAAGAGATCCAGTCCACCATGGTTAAGTCACCTGAGGCTGAGATCACCCAGACGCCAAAACGCGATGAAGATCATCAGGAAGACAAAACGCCCACCCCTCAGCCCGATGAAGACGATGGTGAAGATCGTACTCCCACGCCGGACTAAAGGATCGTTCGCTGGATTTACAAAGGACTAAATCTTATTCCAGGCTGCCAGAATCCGCTTGTAGGTATCTTCTAAGGCTTCTGGTAACACACGCGTCCCCGCAACTGCGGACATGAAGTTCGTGTCGCCTGCCCAGCGCGGAACGATGTGCATGTGTACGTGGTCAGTGATGCCTGCCCCGGCAGCCGTTCCAATATTTACCCCCACATTGAACCCTTCAGGCGTATAAACGGCCCGCAGGACCTGGATGCCGCGCGAGACCAGTTCCATCAATTCGCTGCGAGTTTCAGGCTTCAGGAATTCCAGACTGGGTTGATGCGCATTTGGTACCACCATGATATGGCCGCTGGTATACGGGAACCGGTTCATAATTACAAAACCGAATCTGGTGCGTGCGACGACCAGATTTTCCGGACCATCTTCCCGCGCCAATGCATCGCAAAAAATACAGCCCGAGACCGGCTCATGTTGCATAATGTACTCCATCCGCCACGGCGACCATAGGTGGTCCATCAACATTCCCTTTACTGCAGAATAATTCTGCACTTCCCGGCAGCCAACCAGTATAAATTATTGTAACAAAAAAGCTTATTTCCAATCACCTGAAAACCGGTCAATCACGGTTGACACACTTTCTCGATGAGGGTATCCTAAGTTTGCTTATGCAGCAGACGCAGCTTTTTGGACCACGCATCCTCTCCGTAACTGACCTGTCGCGTTACCTCCGCGCTTTGATGGAAAGCGATGAGATTTTGCGCGATGTTTGGGTTAACGGTGAAATCTCTAATCTTTCCAGGCCGGCATCCGGACATATTTATTTCACCTTGAAAGACCCGACAGCTTCACTACGCTGCGTAATCTGGCGCACCCATGCCCAGCGCTTGATGGTCAATTTGCGGGATGGACAGGCTGTCGAAGCGCACGGAGCCATCAGTATTTATGAACGGGACGGGCAGTATCAACTGTATGTTGACTCTCTGCGCCTGGCAGGGGAGGGCTGGCTGTACCAGGAGTACTTACGATTGAAAGCACGACTGGAAGCAGAAGGGCTTTTTGATGCAGATCGGAAGCTGCAACTTCCCTCCTTCCCGCACCGGATTGGGATCGTGACCTCAGCTACCGGCGCAGCGCTGCAGGATGTACTTAACACGCTCAGAGGCCGTTTCCCGCTGGCAGAAATTCTGCTGGCACCGGCGCCAGTACAAGGCGATGATGCTCCTCCGGAGATCGAACGGTCTTTGAGGCGGCTCGAGGCTGCCGGACCGGACGTGATCCTCCTGGTGCGAGGCGGCGGGTCGCTGGAAGATCTGTGGGCGTTCAATGAGGAAATAGTAGTACGGGCAATCGCCGCCTGTAAAATTCCGATCGTAACCGGTATCGGTCACGAGACGGACTTTACGCTGGCGGATTTTGCAGCGGATATGCGTGCACCCACGCCAACCGGTGCAGCCGTACTGGCAACCCCGGATGCTGCGGAGCTGCGTGCGAGTCTTGGTTCGTTACTCTGGCAGCTGGACGGCGCAGTCACCACAACCTTAGGTGCCAGCCGCCGCGAAGCCGCTGATCTGCAGCTTCGATTAACGCGGGTATCCCCGCAGCGCAAAATCCAGGAGGACCGCCAACGCATAGACCAATTGATGGAACGGGCAACCCGCGGCATGCGGTCCTTCCATTCCCTGCGTGCTGCCCACCTGGACGGATTGACCTCCCGGCTGCAGGCCCTCAGTCCGCTGGCTGTGCTTCAGCGTGGGTATGCGGTGGTTCGGGGACCAGATGGGAGCATCCTGCACAGTGTGCTGCAGCTCCAGCCCGGTGATACCGTTACAGCACGCGTCAGCGACGGGTCTCTGGCGGCGCAGGTAACCACAATCTCACCAAAAAACTGAGAAAGCGAAACTCTATGGCAAAAGAATCCGGTTCGGTGGCTACCCTTAATTATGAACAGGCTTTCCAAGAATTGGAGGTTGTTGTTTCGGCTCTCGAAGCCGGACAATCTGATCTGGAGGAAGCCTTGAAACTGTTCGAACGCGGACAAGCGCTGGCGCGCCGCTGCGCTGAATTGTTGGATTCAGCCGAAATCCGCGTGCGTACGCTATCGGAGACTGAACCAAAGCTGCCGGTGGAATCCGAAGAAGGGGAATAATTAAAAATGGGCGGGATTTTCTCAAACCCGGTGCTTCTGGCTGCCATGCTGGGCTGGTTCCTTGGGCAGTTCCTCAAGGTGCCAATCGAATATCTCACCAGGCACCGTTGGAACTGGGCCTTGTGGTTTAGCAGCGGAGGGATGCCAAGTTCCCACTCGTCATTAATGGTAGCCACGACGCTTGCCATCGGGTTTTACCATGGCTTCGATTCACCCCTGTTTGGACTTGCGGTAGCTGTCTCGATGGTGGTGATCTATGATGCGGCCGGCGTGCGCCGCCAGGCTGGATTCCACGCTCAAAAGATCAACATCATTTTTGAGGAGATGCTGCATGGACGCCCCATCCCGCAGGATCGGCTTAAAGAAGTGCTGGGACACACGCCGCGCCAGGTGATCGGGGGGATTGCGCTTGGCACATTGATTGCCATGTTTCTATACGTTGTCTGGCCGCCAGCCAGTTAGGGAATCGTTCGTTACCGCTTGCGTCGGGATTAATGGTGAGGTATTCGGGAACCGATATTTATTTCCCGAACAACTCGCGGGTCAAATCGTCGATTGTCGGCTGCTGTTTATCCTTGCCGACCAACTCGTCCCAGAAGCGCTGATCGTAGCGGCGGGAGCGCACCGGCAGCGGCATCTTGACACCCCAGCCGAGTAAAAGCACCTCTTCCTTGGGCTGCAAGCGCGCCAGCATGCCGCGCAGCGAGTCGCGTCCCGCCAGGCCGGATAGGACTGCGGCGATATCAGCCTCGTCGCCCAGCCAGCCGGAAATGCGCGTACCCAACTGCGACATAACTTCGTCGTAAATTTGGGACGGGCGCTGGTCAATGATCAGCAGGGTAACATAGTACTTACGCATCTCACGCGCGATGGTGCTGAAGGCAGTTTGGGCTGCCATTTCTCGGTTGAGCAGTTTGTGAGCTTCCTCAACCACCACCACCAGCGGGCGCGGTTCCTTATCCTTGCCGGTGCGGAAGGCGTTTGTGCGTTTTTCCCATGTTTCACGGATGCGCCTGGTGAGCAGGTTGGTAACCAGCAGGTAATCCAGGTCTGACTCGAATTCACCAAAGGACAACACCACATGGTAGCCTTTATCGAGCAGGGCAATGATCTCGTCCAGCGCGTTTTTTGGAGGGTCAGGGACGATGTAAGGCCGGTTGAATACCCTGCCAAGTTTACTATGCAAGCCTTCGGCTGCAGCCACATTTACGCCTGCCTGGTTCGCCCAGGCTGCCACACTGTCAGCGGCAGGCACGGTCTTGCCTTCTTCGGTATGCTCCACCGCACCGTTGCGCATGGTCTTAAATTGAGAGTACCATGCATCCCTGCCAAATGTATGCAGCAGAGCGTCCAGTGTGGTGGGAGTTGTTTCCTTCAGGTTCAGCTCTCGGGTCAGCATTTCAATGTCTTCCGGGCGCAGGTCTTTTTCCCCCAACACCAGGTTGAAATCCGGTGTGCTGCCGCGGATGGTGGCACCGGGGCCTAAACCCACCACGCGCACCCTGGTGCGGAACTTTGTGTGCAGACCGGTCACTTTTTCGCCGGTGTCCGACGAGGTGTCATCATAGGCGTACTCGTTGTGCATATCAAATACCAGCAGGGAGGTCTTGTCATAATGGATCAAGCCTGCCAGCAGGATGCGCGTCAGGAAGGATTTGCCGGTGCCAGTAGCGCCAAAAATGCCCGAGGAACGCTGGACAAAGTGTTCCAGGTCAATGCAAACCGGATGGCCCTGTTCACGGGTATATCCCACGGTGTAGTTCTTGCCGCCCGGTTCACCGAAAATCTCTGCCACATCGCCGGCATGTGCTACTCGAACCGGGGCATGGTGCGACGGGACGGTCTTGACCGGCATGGGCTGCGGGTCCTCGGGGTGAGCTGCCCGCCAGCCAGGGTAATCCGGCGAATCGAGGGCTGGACCGCGGTCTAACATCAATGCCGGCAGCACCTCGAGGTTGGTATACAGGGTTTGCCCATGCAGAAGTTTGGCCAATCCCTGGGGCAGGCGGGTCTCGGACTGCTCATCAGCAAAGCGCGGATCAGTGGCACCCAGCTGCAGGTCGGTCACAAGTCCGTAGAACTGCAGCGGATCGCTCTCGATGACCACAAAGCTGCCTTCCTGCACCTCCTGGGGCGGTACGGTCAAGCGCACGCTGAGACTGTCCTTCAACGTTCCGCCAACGACATAACCGACAGGATGGTTGTTCGGCTGGGTTGGTTCTTCAGGCATGGCAGCTCCTTTTTGCGAGTAGAACGGTTGATCTAGCTTATTGTACCATCAGATCCTGTACCGAGTGTCAAGTTTCAAGGGACAAATAGATGAAGGACCTGATGCGATTTCACCCCTTGAAAATCCGAAAAATGTGCGCTATACTTTACATGAAATGTTATCTAAACTTTACACTCACTTGAAGGAAATTCGACAATCCCGCGGCTTGACCCAGGAAGCACTGGCTGAGCAGGTGGGTGTAACCCGCCAGACGATTATTGCCATCGAAAAGCTCAAATATGTGCCATCGGTTAAACTGGCGCTTGACCTGGCGGATGCTCTGGCTGTCCCGCTGGATGAGTTGTTCGGTTTGGAAAAGCCGGGATAATTCTCTTTTCTCTGAATTTACTAGCCTGAGGGGAGGGTAAAACTATGACCAATAATCCAAAAAGCAACCGGCGCCGCCTGGGGATGAGCATGAGCATTATCAATTTGGCTGCTGGAGTCACGGGTTTCTTTTACCAGTTCATGGCTGATGGGACATTCCTGACATTTTTAGTATGTATGGCTGCTCTGGTCGGGCTTGTGGAGAACCGCAAAGAGATGGACGAACGCGACGCGCAGCTTCTTGACCAAAGTTACAGTTCTGCTTTCATGTACCTGTTTTTTGCTGTCGTGCTTGTTTTTCTTTTTCAACTGTTTTTTGGGAAATTGCCGTTCGTGGTCCCAATTATCAATGCCATGAATGCACACTGGGTTGGCATCATGGCTTCCGTCATGTGCGTCATGATTGGTATTTCCGGCATTCGCAACTATCGCGAAATAAAATAATTTATCCCGTTACCATAAATGGACTCTCAGGCCTTGGACTGCTTGACCAGTGATGTTTGGGCCTGATCCAGTGCCGACCTAGAACCTTCCTTTGTGTCCTCTGCAGCACTGAGGCGAGTTGATTACGTCCCCCAATCGCGTAAATACAAAAAGTCATACCCGACCGTGCGGTTGCTCAATTTGGCGATGGGAGGCATGACGCGCTTGAAATGGTTACGCCGGATGCGATCGACGACCTTGCGCACAAAGGTTTCATCAAAGCCTGCCTGGACGCATTCGTCAGGCGAGGCGCGAAGATCTACCAGCTG
>CAYPJS010000076.1:0-4873 GCA_964411135.1 uncultured Anaerolinea sp. | reverse complement strand
GGACAGCAGTACCGGGTTGATCTGGTTCAGCAGTGCAAAGGCTTGCTCATCACTCATAAGGCTGGATGCGGGTTTTTGATACGATGGTCCAGGCAGACCCAACCCGGCGCGCAATTCATTAAAGATGCGCGATCCCAGGCTGTACATGCCCCCATAGATCGCGAAAAATAACACGATCGAGATCCAGATCCACCATTGACCCCACCACTGTCCAATAAACCCGCCGGCAATGCCGGAAATCAGGATCAGGCCAAGAGACCCGAGCATCAATCCCAGCGAACTGCGCGACAGGTTCAACAGTGTTTTGATGCGCTCGATGCTCCGCTCATGCTTGAGCATAAAATACACACCCGCCGAGACGCCGTGGGCCATTAAGAAAGCAAACCCGCTGATGATATGCACAAATACAACCCATCGGTACAAAGGTCACCTCCCTGGTCGGTAAAGGCTAACCTCAAAGAACTTGTCTTGAGGGTTAGCGGGAATATTATATATTGACTATTTATATCAATATTGTAATATTATACTGGTCTCGAAGTCAGAAAGATAGTGGTATTTAACAATTATGTGGGGGAGGGGGTTGTTCAGGAGGCGAAACATGGTTAAGGTTGGACGTTGGATCTACGTCGTTATGTCCTGGCTGTTTGTAGCCGGGGTGGTGGTGCAGGTTTTTCTGGCAGGCATGGCAGTGGTGGCATTGCGCGGCACCTGGAATAACCATATCAGCATCGGGCATACATTGGCAGCACCCTTGCTGTTCATGCTCATCTCACAGTACATGGGGAAACTGCCCCGGCCGATGAAGTGGGCGACCTGGGGTCTGTTTCTGGTTTACGCGCTGCAAGCCGACGTGGTGATCTTTATGCGCGCCGCGTTCCCGGAAGTATCCGCGCTGCATCCGGTGCTGGCGCTGGTTGATTTTGCCCTGGGCTGGCACCTCGCGCGCCAGGCTGTGAGTCTGGTCAATTTGCGGGTTGAATCTGCTGCCGCGGCTAGTCCTGCGGTGGATTAATCCCGGCGGTTTAGCTGCCTGAGATTACTGTTCCGCTTTCCAGTACTCATGCAGGATGATTCCGGTCAGCCCGGCTACCGCCACAAAGGCACCTGAAAGCGGCAGGTAAACGCTGACAGATTTGGCGGATGGATTCGCTGAAAATGATGTAAGCGCAATCGGAATCAGGCAGACCAGCACGCCCAGGACCAGCAGCGTGATGGATCCACCCTGGGTCATCCTGTGATTGAACAGGGAAATGAACAGCAGAGCGCACAGCAGGGCAAACAGCAGCGATCCAATAACCGCGTTTGCCACAATCGGGCGCAGGCTTTCACCGGCCATGATCTGCTCACGCGCTGTTACCTGCCAGTTGCCAAGCACAAACCCTACCAGTACCAAAATAAGGCTGAATATATAAGGAAGGGAGCGGTAACCCGGCATATTTGTCTTCATGCGAAAACCTCCATTTCCAAAAGCCTGCCAGCCGTATTCAATTGTGGTGTATCTCATATAGATCATACTGCGGAAAAATTAAGTTGGAAAGACAAGTCTTGGGAATAAAGGCATCGCGACATTTCACAGTCAAACGGCTGCCATCCCTTTCACCAGCCTTTCCCCAAACTCGACCGGATCGCTGCTTTCAATCCGCAGTTCCTTCGCGCCGTGCCAGGCCATAAAATCGTGCATAGCGGCAGCCACATCCGCCGCCAGTTCCTCGTCCGGTGCCAAACCTGGTTCTAGCCTGAGGGAGATCAGGTTGAGCACGCCGGTTTTACGGTCCAACTTGGGATCAAAGCGGCCAACCAGGCGGTCTTTGTGCAGAATGGGGATGCAGAAATACCCATAGATGCGGTCCTGAGGGCGCTTATAACACTCCAGCACCTGGTTAAAACCCCACAGCTTCTGGTCGCGTCCGCGGGACCAAAAGAATGAATCGAAGGGGGAAAGGAAGGTGGTGCGTTCCGGTTTGATTTCACCGTCCGCGGCGCGCTGCAGCCGGGGCAGGGTGTCGCGGTGCACCCACCATTTACGGACCCCGTCCATCGATTCCCCCCGGATCTCGACCAGCGTGCCGTCCTCGACCAGTGTCTTGATGACCGGGTTTCCCTGCGCAGCCCACATATACGCGTACCAGTTCAGGCTGCGCAGCTCGAAGACGCCCATGGCTCTGGCTGCCTGCTCGAGGCAGAAGCGCCGTGCTTCAAGCGAATCAACAGGTTCAGTCTCAACCCAATCCGGCAGCACCCGCTCCCTGAGGTCGTATACCCGCTGAAAGTTGATCCGGTCCGCCACCATCAGGTCACCAGATGCAAACAGCACCTCCAGCGCCATCTTGGAAGGCTTCCAATCGTACCATTGTCCGCCTTTCTGTTCGTCATCGAGGAAATCGCCGCCCCGCAGCGCGCCTTCAGCCCGGATGCGCGCCAGAGTTTGTGCAGTGAGCTCACGGCTGCCGTCCTTATTGACCCAGGCGGCATAGTCCGGGATGGTGCGCCAGCGGTGGTAGCGGTAATGCTCCAGCGGGAGGATGCAGGCGGCATGTCCCCAGCCTTCATACAACCGGCGCTGCCCGGGGTTGTACAAAAGTTTGTCCAGTGCGTGGATGTCATAGGATCCAAAGCGCGACCAGAGCGTGAAATAGTGCGCCCGGTTGACCACATTCAGGGTGTCGATCTGCAGATAGCCCAACGCCTTGACCAGTTCGACGATCTGGTCGGGGGAGGGGGGAGTCTGTGGGGTTGTGGGATGTGTCAGCCTTTGTGCCTGCAGGATGACTGCACGCAGTGCGTAAAGCGGATAAATTGTGCCTGTGGTCTTTTGAACCATGCCAGACCTTTCACCGATAAAAGGAGGGGATTGGTTGCGCCAGAACCTGCTGGGAGACCAATCGGTAATCCGATTATTCATCAAAACACAGAATATTTCAACTGGATTGAAAACAGGCCGCGGTAGAAACCCCGTGTGCGAATCAAAAAACTTTGGTTGCTGAGAATTCCCCAGTTGACAGGACAATCAACCGTATGTATAATCTGGCTATCATTAGTTCCGATTATTTATACTAATCAGTAATAATAACGAATTTCACGCCTATGAGCCCCAAAAAGACCCCTTCCAAAGATTCGCAGTTAACCCTGCCGTCCATCCTTGAGGAAGCCGGCAGCGCCGCCAGCCTGGCCGCAGCCCGCTTCCGCTTCGAGGATTACCGCTCGCGTCTGGCGCTGCACACCGTTCGCCGTCAGCAGGCTGACCTGGTCCTCTTCGCCGATTTCCTGTACGATGTAAAGGTGCGGCGGGTCGGTAATTTATTCGACGATCCGGAAGCCTGGCGCGGTGTATCCTGGGGACTGGTGGAAACCTTCGTCAAATGGCAGCTCAAAGAAGGCTACGCGGTCGCAAGCGTGAACGTACGCCTTTCTACCATCAAAACCTACGCCAAGTTGGCATTTCAAGCCGGCATTCTCAGCGAGAGCGAGTTTGGGCTGATCCGCACCGTGCAGGGATACTCGCAGCGCGAGAAACGCCGCATCGATGCCCGCCGTATCCAGACGCGTGTCGGCCTGAAAAAGGAAACTGCCGTGCCGCTTACCCCGCACCAAACAGCCGCCCTCAAGAATCAGCCGCTGGATACCCCCCTGGGCTGCCGCGACGCACTCTTGATCTCGCTGCTGCTCGATCACGGCTTGCGTGCCGGCGAGGCTGCCAGCCTGACCCTCGGCAGCCTGGATTTGAACGCCGGGACGCTCAAATTCTACCGCTCCAAGGTCGGCAAGACCCAAACCCACCGTTTAAGCCGCGATTCGATGCGCGCAGCCATCAGCTACACGAAATTTGCAGGTTCTGAACCCCCCTCCAGCCCGCTTTTACGCCGTCTGAACCGCAGCGGCGACCTGCTGCCAAAGGCCTTGACCACCCGCGGCATCAGCCTGCGCGTGGCTGAGCTGGGCAAAGCCATCGGTGTGGAGGGGCTGTCGGCGCATGACCTGCGCCATGCCTGGGCCACCACTGCCGCCCGCTCCGGCGTCGATCCCTTCCGGCTGCAGCAGGCAGGCGGCTGGTCGTCGCTGGCCATGCCGCGCCGCTATGTCGACGACAGTGCCATCGCCAATGAGGGTATGGTGGAAGAATGATTCCTACCGATTTCACCACAGAGCCACAGGGGACACTGAGGTATAGAAAAAGTTGAGGAAAATCCTGAGACAGTCCTCACCCTTGAGAGTGTTTGTCGCCTCATGTGGCATGAATTTTTAAACCGCACGGAAAGTGTAAATTGACTTTCTCTGCGCCTTCCCATGGCACCACATGCCACGCCGTCCCGGTGTCCTTCGGGAGGGCAGGTGTGTGTCACTGAGGCGAGAAATAACCTGCGTCTGGCGTGAAAGCAGCCCTGCCATCAACTTTTTCTAAAGTAGCCCTCGATTAACGCATGCGCACACGCGGGATTTCTGCTACACTGGAAATGGGGGAAAACAAAAACTTCAACCTTTTGATATGGCTGATTGGGAGGGGAAAACATGAAATCGAACCAGAAATCTGCCTGGCGCGGGATCTTGTCAATCGCCGTGGTGTTCATTCTTACAATGATCGCAGCCGGAGCCTGGGCTGCCCCGATCCAATCCTTTTCCTCGCCAGAGGATCATACCCTGCGGGTGAATTCCGGGCCTTTTCCGGACACACTTGACCCTCAGATAGCTTCCTACGTGGGTGAGATAGGGCATTTGAAGCTGATCTATGAAGGGCTCACCCGTCTGGATACCGGTTTAAATACCGTCCCGGGCGCCGCGGAAAGCTGGCAATACAACCTCGACGCCACCCAGGTAACCTTCATCCTGCGCACCGGACTGACCTACAGCGACGGCAGTGTGCTGAACGCCAAGCGGT
>CAYPJS010000075.1:0-7492 GCA_964411135.1 uncultured Anaerolinea sp. | reverse complement strand
ACCTCGCCAGCGCGCTGGTAATTGGCAACAATCACGCCTGCTGGAGATATTTTCGTATCCGCCAGGCTGAAGGCCGCCGGGAGCGTGCCGACGCCAAACAGGCGCTTGCCCTTGCCGAGCGTCACCGGGAAGATCTTAAGCCACAGTTCATCCACCAGGTCGTGCTTGAGCAAGGTCTGAAGCAGGTTGATACTGCCGTGCACCTGCAGGTCTGGGCCGGCCTGTTGCTTGATCTGCTTGATCTGCTCCACCACATCGCCATTGAGGAATACCGATTTCTGCCAGGGGTGCGAGGTCATGGTGTTAGAAGCCACGTATTTGACGGCTTTGTTGATGCCTGCGCCTTCTTCTTCATGAGAAGGCCAATAGGACGCAAATATTTCAAAGGTTTTGCGCCCGAGCAGCAGGTCGAAGGGCACGTCCATCTGGGCACCCATTTCCTGACCCAGAAAGTCATCGAAGTAGGGTACAGTCCAACCGCCCAGGGTAAAGTTGCCGCTGGTGTCTTCCTGCGGCCCGCCCGGTGCCTGCATCACGCCGTCGAGCGAGACAAACGAGAGAACAATGATCTTTTTCATAAACATTATTTTATCACGCCAATTCCGGGGAAGGCCAGGGGTTCTCCCTGCCGCGGCATGCCGAGACGGACTATAATGGACGCAACCGATCATCATCTTTTGGCGCTCGAATCTTGCCAACAAGGACCTGCGTTTGAAAAAACCCAATCCGCGCCTTTTTCCCCTGATACTGCTCGCTGCACTGGTATTGAGTGCCTGCCAGCCGGTCGTACCGACCCCGCTGCCGAACGTCACGCTGCCAGCCCCCACCCTGTCTTTCAGCGACTTCCCCGCAGCCGCCGAGGCCGCGCGCGCCGATCTGGCGCGCAGCCTGAGCCTGCCAACCGATGAGGTCACCATTAATCGGGTGGTGCCGTCCAACTGGTCCGATTCCTGCCTGGGCCTGGGCGGCCCGGAAGAGTCCTGCCTGCAGATCCTTACCGCCGGATATCTGGTCAAGCTGGATGCGGGCGGGGTGCTGTATGAATTTCGTACCGATATCCAGGGCAACGCCCTGCGTGCCGTGCCGGCCGGGCAGGAAACCCCGGCTGCCGTATATGCCGCCGTCGACTCGCTGGCGGTTCAGCTTGGCCTCGACCCGTCGCTCATCAGCCTGAACGGCTCCACGGCGGTCGAATGGCCGAACAGCTGTCTGGGCGTGGCACCAGCAGATACTGCCTGTGCCGAGGTCATCACCCCCGGGTACCAGGTCAGGCTGGTTGTGGGTACTGTAACCTACCTGCTTAATACCAATCAGGACGGCTCACAGGTAGTGTTGGCTCCGGCTGAGTCCAGCCAGTTTGACCGGCCGGTCATAATCCTGCAGACCAGCGCTGACAGCGGCTGCCGCGAGATCCAGGTAACGCCGTTGGGTGTTGGTTCCGGTGAATGCGGCGGCGAGGTAGAAATCAAAGCCTTCCCCGGCATGCAGCGCCCGGTGGAACTGGAAATCTGGCTGGCGCGCTATGCACCTTTCGAGATCAGCGCCGCCGACGGCAGCCTGACCTTCAAAGGCCGCGGCACCCAAACTGCAGTGACTGAGGAGCAGCGTGCCATGATCGCCTGGGCGCAGCTTGCGCTGCTGGATGTTCAGGACACGCCTGCCGACCCGACAACCGGGCTGCTCATCGATTGGACTCGCACCGGCGGGCTGGCCGGTGTCTGCGATCGGCTGCTTGTCTTCGAGAGCGGCTTTGCCTACGCCCGCGACTGCAGCGACGCCGCGCTGGGGCAAACGCTGCTGCAGACCGGTCAGATTCAGCTGCTGTATAATTGGCGCGATAGTCTGAAAAGCACATTGGCGTCCGCATCGGAAGGCGTCACAGACGGCTTCCAGTACGACCTGACGTTCACCGGAGCCGGCACCCAGGTACCCGGGGCTGAAATCAAACAGGCCATGTTCATATTTGCTGCGCAAATCTACAGCGCGATTGCTCCGTAACTCAAAAAACTCTGCCTCATCGGAGGAAAAATGAAATTCTTGATTACCGGCGGCGCCGGTTACATCGGCAGCACCATCGCCTCCGCCATGCTCGACACCGGCCACACACCCATCATCCTAGACAACCTGTCCGTTGGAAAAAAGGAATTCACCCGCGGCCGCCTCTTCTACCAGGGGGATATTGCGGATACAGCGCTGCTGGAGACAATCTTCCGCGACCACCCGGACATTTACGCCGTCATCCACTGCGCGGCACTGGCGGTCGTGCCCGACTCAGTCGCGCGTCCTTATGAGTACTATCACGAGAACGTGGCAAAATCGCTCGAGCTGTTTAAAAACCTCAACCGCCTGGGCTGCAAGCGGGTGCTCTTCAGTTCCTCTGCCGCCCTGTATGACGTGGTGCCGGATTTCATGGTGACTGAAAGCGCGCCGCTCAATCCATCCAGCCCGTACGCGCGCACCAAATTCATGATGGAAATGATCCTGCGTGATTTTTGCACCGCTTACGATATGCGCGGCATTGCCCTGCGCTATTTCAACCCCATCGGTGCCGACCCGCAGCTGCGTTCGGGCATCCATGTGGAGCGGCCCTCGCATGTGCTCGGCAAGCTGGTGGATGTGGCGCTCGGCAACCTGCCGTACTTTGAGCTGACCGGCGTCAACTGGCCAACACGCGACGGCTCGGGCATCCGTGACTATATCCATGTCTGGGATCTGGCTGCCGCCCACCTCACCGCCGTGGTCGAGTTCGACCAGGTTTTCGAACGCGCCGGCAACCCCCCGGACAACTACCTGGTGATTAACCTGGGTACGGGGCACGGTGTAACCGTCCGTGAAATGGTGACCGCCTTCGAGAAGGTGTTCGGCAAGAAGGTGCCGCTGCGCGAAATGCCGCCGCGCCCGGGAGACGTTGCCGGAGCGTATGCCAATGCAGACACCGCCGGGCGTCTTTTGGGCTGGGAAGCCACCTCAAGCATCGAGGAAGGCATCGCCAGCGCGCTCAAGTGGGGTGAGGTGCGTAAAGGAATTTTGGGGTACGAGTAAACAAAAGGTGCGTACCAGATTGGTACGCACCTCGCATTGCTCTTCAAAGCATGCTCGGGTCAATTTCCGATGATCGGGAAGAACATCACAACTGTCTCGCCGAGTTTCAGGCTGTAGCGTACATCGCTGCCCACCATTTGCCCAACCACCGGCTCAACCTTGACCGTGTAGGTGCCGCTGGCTGGCGCCGTCCAGAACAGGGAGGCCGATTGGCCCAGCTCTGACGAAAACGCGCTGGCGAGCTCATTTGCGCCGCTGGCATCGCGCAGTTCCAGCCGGAAGGCTGCCCCACCGCCCAGCGACGTGGCGGTCACGGCATATCGCTTGCCGCCCTCGGCGTTGAACTTGATCCAATCCGCGTCATTAACCCCGCAAAAATTATGCTCCTGTGCCTGCCCGAGCGTCACAGTCGGTGCGCCGGCTGCAGTGTCATCGGCGTTCTCGCTGCTGTCATTCGTACAGCTCGCTGCCACCTGGGTGGACGTGCTTCCCGTGCCCTGGTTGCCTGCGTTGTCCTGAGCCAGTACCCGGAATTGATAGGTCAGCCCCTGCTCGCCGACGAACCAGATATGGTTGTCGCCTGGAAATGCACCAGGGATCTCGTTCCAGGTATTCCCGTCTGTGCTGAACTGCAGCACCACGCTGGCCAAACCTGATCCAAAGTCCGCTGCGGCAAAGGTCAATTCAACCACCGTGGTCTGCATTACGGCGGGTAATGGCGTAAAGCTGACAGTCGGCGGAGTGCCATCCACCTGGGTGGCAACCATAATATCGCCGCTGATATTTCCGGCAGCATCACGTGCCTCAACGTACAGCGCGCTGTTGGTCAAATCACCCAGCCCAGCCGGGTCCACCCGCATGCTCCAGCCATCCGTATCCAGATAGTCGCTGCCCATCAATTCCCAGGTACCGCCCTGCCAATCGGCGGGATGCCAGTAGAAATCCATCTGCATAATGCGCGAGGAACCGTCGCGACCATCGACCACAAAGTCGAAGGGTTCACTGGTAGGCCAGACGCTGTCGGGGGAGAGGATGTTAATTACAGGCGGTGTGGAATCCTTAAAGACGTGCAGCGAATAGGTGTAAGCTTCGCCGCCCGCACCCGGATGATCCCAGGCTTTGACTTTCAGATAATAGCTGCCGGTCTCAGGCAGGATAGCGCTGATCATCGAATCCTGCACCTCATACGGCACCTGGTCGTCATTCTCATAGATCAGGCTGCCGTTTGCATCCAGTAAAGCCAACACCGGGTCAAGCGTGCTGCCGTCGCGCATGGCATCGATCCATATTCCCAGGATGTCACCCTTCGAACCGCTGAACTTGAAGTAGTCCACATCCCCGACCGGGCAAATCTGCTGCCCGGTAACATGCTGCCCCAGGTTGATCGCGGTCGCGGTTGCCAGGCTGTTATTGGAATCCTCGCAAGCTGTCAACCCCCCCGTCTGGCTGATCGTAACTGAGTCAATCTGCCAGCCTGTGCCGGTGTTTGCTGCCTGATCCACGGAAAAGAAGAAGAAACGCACGCGAATCTTCTTGCCGGCATAAGCTGAAAGGTCGATTTGCGGGCTGTTAAGCCAGTAGTTGGCAGGGTCGTCGAATAACTGCAGTATGTTGACGAACTCGCCGCCGTCTTCGGCAATCTGCACCCAGCGTTGATCCCAGTGAGCATAGCTGCTTTCAGTAGCGTAGCGGTACTGGAAGGTCAATGCCGCACCGCCAGCCGGTACCTGGATCAAGGGCGAGGTCAGGCTGCCGTGGTTGGTGCCGGTGTTGAAATTAGTGCCGTTGTTGTAGATATAGCCCTTGCGGCTCTCGCTCAAGGACGTGCTCCAGCGCCACAACCCGGACCGTGTCCATTCGCTGCTTTCGCTGTCCAGCAGGTCAGAATACGGCACGCTCTTGACGGTCGAATTGGCAAACGGCGCAGCAGTGACATTGAATTCGTAGCCAGCCGGGGTGGTATTGCCGCAGCCCGTACCGGTATAAGAGTTCTTTGCGCAGCCCAGGAAGCGGTATTTTCCGGGCAGCAGGCTGCCCAGCGATGCACCCGGGACGCGTACAGGTTCGATCACCCGGTAATCCGCCCAGGCCGTACCGTTCCACTTTTGCACCCAGGCTTTATAAACCACGCCGCCTGGTTCAAAGAAGGAAATGCCGAAAGAATCCTGTGTGGTAAATTCCGAGGGTGTCCAGCGGGTCATCACAGGGTATTTAAGATCATCGATTTCTGCTGCCAGAATATTCTTCGGCTGGACAATAATCGAATTGATGGTGTCGCTGCCGATGGGGTCGTCTGCCAGGTTGGGGTCAGAGACTTCAAAACCCTGGATACGCCCGCTGCCCGTGATGATGGGGATGCCGCTGGAGTCACCGGTGTAGTAGGTCAAACTGGCGTCCGATACGATGGCACGCACGCTGGATCCCACCTGAATGGAAGCGATATTGGCCGGTCCTACAGAACCAAAACTGCCGCTCGAATAGGCTCCATCAGAATTTGTATTGAGTTTGCTGCAAACCCCCAGGTAATTGGGCTCTGAATAGATCGCAATTTGTGTGGTTGTTGGCGTACAGGCGCCGGGAGCCGGAGGTGTACAGCTGTAGCTTTTAATCATCGAACGCACGCCCTGCGGCACCGAAATATTGCCCTCCAGGTCAAAGACGCGCACAGCGATATCTACCAGTCCATTCGACAGCTTGCCCGAGCAGGAATCGACGGTGATGCTGAAAGGCGAGCTGGTCGCCGGCGTGCCCATTTCCACCCACTGCCCTCCCTGGTTACGCCCGATCACCTGGATTTTGGTCACGCCGCGATCGTCAACCGCGGTACCGGTCACGGTGAAAGTCGATATGTCGATCACTGCGCCGTTAGCCGGGGCGGTCACAATGGCGGTAGCCGGGTTGGCGCCCACGTTGCCGGAGATGTAGGTATCTGAACACTCCGTACCGTATTCGGGCCATGCGCTGGCTTCGCTGCAGCGGCGCGGTGTGCCGTCATTGACGGATACATCGTCGAAGCGGATATCAACCGAGTTGCCCCAGTAGGAGGCTGAGTTGGTGTGAACGTGGAAATGCAGGTGGTGCCCGGTCGAAGCGCCGGTATCGTCCACATTGCCGATAAACTGACCCTGCATCACCGTGGCCCCCTTGACCCGCAGCTCAGCCGGGATGCTGTTATAGGCCATATGCAGGTAGAGCTGGTAAGTGGTGGGGGTGGTGGATTGGTCGCGGATGACGATGAAGTTGTTGCAGCTTGTATCGCCGTTAGGGCAGGTCCAGTTGGCCATCCAGACGTCGCCGCCCTTGGCTGCCAGCAGCGGGAACATGGTGCCGTCGGCAAAGTCGTAGGCGTAGCGGCAGCTGGTGATCGAGCAGGAGTTATACAGCAGAAAATGTCCGATCGAGCCGGACAGGCGTTTAGAAACGCTGGCAGCCCAGGGCAGCTTGTATCCGCGGTAGATGGTAGCGTTCAGGGTGGAATCCAGTCCAACGGATTTTTCAACAAATAGATATTCCTGCAGTTCGGACGGCAGCTGTTCGCGCGGGATGGACGCAAGATGCGTATTCCATTCCGGGTCAGATTGGAAGATGATGCGCCAGCCGGCTGCCTTGGAGTCATCCCTGACGCCGATTGCCAGAGCAGGTTCGGTCTCGATGACCGCGCCGGTGGCGTTGTCGATGGGCGCCAACCACAGCAGGGCGGTAGATCCGTCTGCGCTGGGGATCAGGGTGTCGATCTTATAGCCGATCTCGTCAGCGCCGGTTAATTTACTCTGGTAGCCATCGAGTTTGTCCTGCAGGGCCTGGTCCAGCCCCGGGTCGACTTCTGTCCCGCCTTCGGGCGGGTTGGGGGCTGCTGAAGAGAGTTTAGGGGTCAGGGCTATCATCCAGGCCACCGCTGCCACCAAAATTGCCGCCAGGAGCAAATTGATCCGTTTCATACCTTCCTCCACGCGCTCCACATTCGCTGTGGAACGAAATACAGAGATTGAACACGGGATTAAGTTACAAGTTTCGTGCCTGGGTAAGAAAGCACCCAATTCACCTGCACCCGAACAAACACCCGATTGCTGGTAGGGGTCGACTCGGATGGATGATTTTTCCAGAGCACACAGATATGGAGACCTACGGTCAACCGGCGGACTCGGTCTGGCCCTCGCACTGCGTGCAGGGTAATTAAGACCGGCACGAACCTTAGAGGTCGGGCATGCCCGACCCCTACAATCCCTCTGTGCCCCTGTAGTGAAATCACTTTTCCCATCCCACGGACATTCCCCGGTCCGGCGTCCACTCCACCGATTCAACCAGCACTGGCGCTTCCATCCAGCCGTTCGTCAGCAAGGCCCGCTGCCCGGCGGGTTGATCGGCACAGCGGGCCAGCCTGCCGCTGCGAACGCGCAGCAGCCCATCCGCGCCAAGGCTGAAAGCCCATGCAGCCGGCGCAGTACCCACC
>CAYPJS010000074.1:0-23376 GCA_964411135.1 uncultured Anaerolinea sp. | reverse complement strand
CCGATCTACTTCTTTACAGATGAAGCCATTCAGACTGTCACCGCCTCGGACCTGATCCGTGATGATTTTCGCAATGAGTTCGGCGAATTCCTGCCAGCCTACTTCAAGAACGGCGGACAGTATAACCTGAGCCTGTCGGTCTATCTCCAGGTGCTGCCCACCTTAATATTCGGCAAGAGTGTTTTTGTCACCCGCTCCGTCTCGGTTTTGATATCCCTATTGGCGGTCTTATGCGTTGGATTCTCTCTGCGGTATGCGTTTCATAGCAGGTCAGCATGGGCTGGCGCAATGCTTTTGGCGCTGACCCCGGCCTGGTTCTTGCATTCGCGTACCGCTTTTGAAACAGTTCTGGGGGTTAGTTTCTACGCTGCGTTTCTATATTGCTATTTCCGGTACCGGCAGGGAAAGCACACCTATCTTTACGCGGGCGCAGGGTTTGCCGCCGCCATGTTTTACAGCTACAGTCCCGGGCAGATAGTGCTGGCAGCAACCGTTTTGCTGCTTTTCCTAAGCGATATCCGCTACCACTGGCAGCAGCGTAAGCACTTGCTGAGGGGGTTGGTTCTGGCAGTCATGCTTGCGATACCTTATATTCAATTCCAGGTCAATCACCCAGGGGAAACGCTGCGCCATCTGCAAATTCTGGATTCGTACTGGACCCAGGAAATTTCTTCTGGCGAGAAGATCCTGCGTTTTCTGCAGGAGTATCTCCGCGGTTTGAATCCAATCTACTGGTACAACCCTGAACCAGACGGACTTTCCCGACACATTATGAAGGGATACAGTTATCTGTGGCTGCCTGGACTACCTTTCACCGCCATTGGGCTGCTGACCGCCTTGAAGAACTATCGGAAATCAGCCCACCGAACCGTATTGGCAGCCTTACTGGCTGCGCCTACCGGTGCTGCGATGGTCAGCGTTGGAATTACCCGTTTATTGTTCATGGTAGTTCCCGCTGCCCTTTTGGGCGGGATTGGGTTCGGAGTCTCGATTGAGTGGTTGAGTCAAAAATTCAAAGTCGAAAAAGCTCGTTCACGTGCATTTACCGGAATTTCCCTGGCGGCTTTTGCTGCTGGCACTTTGTTAAGTTTTGCAATGCTGCGCGATGCACTGGTCAATGGGCCGACCTGGTTCGATGATTACGGGCTGGGAGGGATGCAATACGGCGGGCAGAAAATTTTCGATGATCTTCGCCTTTATTTAGATGAGAACCCGACTGCAAGGATTACGCTTTCGCCTTCCTGGGCAAATGGCACCGATGTTGTTGCCCGCTTTTTCTTCGATGATCCGCTGCCGTTTGCCATGGGCAGCATCGAGAGCTATCTGCAGCAGTACAACCCGATAAGCCCTGACGAAATATTTGTCCTGCTGCCGGAAGAGCTGCAGCAGGCAACCGAAAGTGGTAAGTTCAAGTCGGTGGATATTCTGCGAACGCTGGATTATCCCAACGGCCAGCCCGGATTCTTCTATACCCGCCTGGTTTACCGGGATAATGTGGACGAAATTTTTGCGTCAGAACACGCAGAGCGGCAGAAATTGGTAAAGGAGCGTATTACGCTGATGGAAGGGGTTGAGGTCGAGGTCTCACACTCGCATCTGGATATGGGGAAAATCGAGGAGGCTTTCGATGGCGACCTTAACAATCTTGTGCGAACCTATGAAGCCAACCCCTTCAAGATCAATTTGACCTTCGATGCGCCGCAGGCTATGGAAGGTCTTCGCTTAAGGATTGGCGGCGTTCCGACACTGGTGACCGCCCTGGTTTACGTTGACGGCGAAGCCCTGCCCCGGCATTTCAGTGCCGAAAGTGGAGAAAATCCCGCCCCGCAAATGTTAGAAATCGATTTCATGCAGAAGCGTCAGGTTACTGCGCTGCAGATTGAAATTCTCAATATTCGTGACCAGGAACCTGCACATGTCCATCTATGGGAGGTGCAATTCCGTTGAAATCGATTTTTAAACACCGCAGCTCCTTCTGGCTCAACTTTCTGGCCCTGTGCCTGTTAGTATTGTCTCTTTCAGGATGGCTGCGTGGGATCGGGAGTATCATGCGCTGGGGCCAGTTGACACAGCTCGGGGTCCAGCCTGGTCCATTCTATTTAACGGTGACCGGTCTCCTGGTCGGCCTGCTTGGGCTTGCAGGAGCGATTGGGATTTGGACCCGCTCCCGCTGGGCTCCGGTTTACAGCAACCTGGTGGTTTTCAGCTGGCTGACATGGCTTTGGATTGACCGGCTGTTGATCGCCGTTTCTCCCACGGCACGCTCGAACTGGCCCTTCCTGGCCGGCGCGAGTGTGCTACTATTGGTGGGTGTCTTTCTGATTCTTCAGCGCGGAAGGGACCGGTTTAGATGAACGAAAAAGACCAGGAGATCGAAGTAAAATTTTACCTGTCTGACCTGCCGCAGCTGGAGCAGCGTATTCAATCTGCTGGGGGCGTAAGAATGCAGGCGCGGGTGCATGAGACCAATCTTCGCTATGACCTTCCGGACGGATCCCTGACTGCCAACCACCAGGTGCTGCGTTTACGGCAGGATGTAAATTCTATTCTGACGTATAAAGGACCGTCATCCCTCGGCGAGACAGTCAATATTCGGCAGGAAATTGAAACCGTCGTGGGGGATTTTGCAGCTGCGCAACGCATCCTCGAGGCGCTGGGTTACCGTATAGCGGTCATGTATGAGAAGTGGCGCACGACCTACCGCCTTGGAGTGCTTGAAATCGTCCTGGATGAAATGCCCTTCGGAAATTTCTGCGAAATTGAGGGGCCTGATGCTGAAGCGATCCGGCTTGCTGCGAATTCGCTCCACCTGGATTGGGAATCTCGCATCACGGACAGTTACCTTGGCATGTTCTGGCGTTTAAAGTCCAGCCTTAACCTTAAGGCTGAGAACTTGGACTTTGCCTCTTTCCAGGGGATCACAATTTCTCATCACGACCTAGGTATTTTTCCAGCCGACCGGTTTTCTGGTTAAAACTCCAGTTCAACCCAGGCCGGGTCGTGGTCGCTGCCCTGACCGGTCAGGTTCGCACGCCTGTGAATCCAGGCGGCGGTCTGTTTTTGAGCCAGCGCCGGACTCAACCAGATCTGGTCAAACAGGTCGTAATGCGCCGGCAGGCCAGTTTCCTTAAACCGGTGGGTCCAGGCGGTACTGATTGGCGGCGGATTGTCGGCTTGTGCCGGACGGGTTTCCTGCGGGTTGATCAGAGCGTTCACCAGTCGCAGGTCGCTGTTTTGTGATATAGCCTGCAAGGTTGACGCAGCTGGCGAGTCGTTCATATCACCGAGCAGCAAAAAAGGGCTATTAGGGCGTGTCCGGGCAGTGATAATCCTGGCTGCCACCTCGGCTTGCCGGGTCCTTATCAGGTCAGCGCGCTGCTTACCAGTTTCTGGATTCTCGTTTGGTGCCAGGTATTGGCTTTTGAGGTGTGTGTTGAAGAGAGTGAACAGCCGTTTCTTTCGGTTCGAATCATAAATATCCACTTCGAGCAGATCCCGGCTGAAAATTGAGCTGTCAGGCTCATCTTGATGCGTGGCGAATCGCCAGGAAGTCACCCCGCCGATGGGCAGCCTGGAAAGGACTGCCACATCGATCAAGCGTGGATCGTTGCCTTCAATCAGGATGCGGTATGGGTACATTGCATTGAGATCCACCTGGTTGAAATGCTCCAGCGTGGGCAGGTCTTCCACCTCCTGGAGCGCAATCACATCCAGGTCCATTTCTTTGATGCGCTCAGCCACTTTTTGGCGGCGGTTAGCTTCTTTTTCGACTACCAGCTTTCCCATAAAGGTCCGCAGGCGGTATTCGGCCGGGTCGTCAAAAGTGTAGGTGGCATTAACCGTTGTGTCACCAGAGAGGATGGCCTCAACGCGGCCTTTAAAATTAAAACGCGAAAAAAGGTTGTTGATATTGAAGGTGCCAACTTTAACGATCATGGTTCCTCCGGTTTTCTATTAGCAGGTTTTTCCCCAAGATCAGGTAAGGCTGGATTTCCCCCGGATTTCTCGAATAAAGCTAGGCGAATTCAGGTTGCGTTCAAGGTGGAATGTAATAAAGTTTTGCAGGACAGACTCCATTTCCTGGCGAATCGAAACTGGAACCTGGGCACGCTGGGCTTCTGGAAAAGAGCTTCGTTGTACATGACGCAAGAATTTGAGAGCCTGCATGGATATCGGACGGGCGGATATCTCGTGTGAACCGCAATTTGGGCATAATGCACCACCCAGCAAGGTGGAAAAAAATTGGTCCTGCGCCTGGATAGTTTGCCCGCAGGCCACACAATTGGTCAACTCAGGCCGGAAGCCGAGGATATCCAGTAAATGGATTTCGTAGTAACGCACGGCAAGAAAGGTGTCTTCCACCTGCGCCAGGCGGGAAAGCGTATCGACCAGCAGCCCATACATCATGCGGTTGGCACCTTCCTCGTAGGTGAACCGATCCAGCAATTCGATTACATAGCTAGCCTGGGCGATGCGCTGCAGATCTTCACGTAGGGGCAAATACGCGTCCACGGTCTCCACCTGAGTCACAATCCATAGGTCGCGGCCGCGCGCCAGCATCAAATTGACGCGGGTGAAAGGTTCAAGGTGCCCGGCTTTGCGCGAACGCAGCTTGCGCGCCCCTTTGACAATTGCACGCAATTTCCCTGCCTCCCGGCAGTAAATCCCCAGGATGCGGTCGGCCTCGCCCCAATCGTTATGGCGCAGGACTACCGCCTCAACCCGCAGTGTTCGCTCCGGTTTGGTCATTGAATCAATTATAGCTTGAGAATGGATGCCCGTTTAGAAGCTCCGGGGCGGGCGGGTGAGATTGGGATAAAGGGTCCATCCTGGAGCCAGCATGAGCGAAGGCCAAAAACTGAAAGGCGGTATTCATTGTTCGACGATTTTCGTGCGCATGTGTTAAAATCTCTCACATGGAACCGGAACGAAAACAAATCCTGCTTACCAACGATGACGGTATCGAATCACCCGGATTATGGGCTGCCGCTGAAGCTCTCTCGACCCTTGGATTCGTGACCGTGGCTGCCCCTCGGCAGCAGTTCTCCGGAGCCGGGCGCAGCCATCCGATCCACTCGGACGGAACGATTGTGCCGCGGCAGTTGAAGATTGGGCGCCAGATCTGGACGGCTTACGCCGTGGGTGGTTCGCCGGCGCAATCAGTGGTCTTTGCGGTCCTCGACCTGCTGCCTCGGAAGCCAGACCTGATCGTTTCAGGCATTAATTACGGCGAGAATGTGGGAAACACGATTACGAGTTCTGGCACGGTTGGGGCGGCTCTTGAAGGCGCTTCCTTTGGGATTCCGTCGCTGGCGGTATCGCTGCAAATCATAGACGGTAATTATTTGGGGTATTCGACTGAGGTGCCATTCGGAATTGCAGCCCATTTTACGCGTGTGATTGCAAAACGCGTGCTCGATGAAGGACTTCCAGCGGATGTGCATGTGCTCAAAATCGATGTGCCCTACAATGCGACTTTAGAGACACCCTGGAAGGTGGTTCGGCAGGCGACTGCGCCTTACTATGTCCCGAGGACTTCACGTTCAGGATCGATTGAAGGACCAGGATTAATTGGGTACGACATCAAATACGGACCAGACGTTGCTCAGCCCGGTACCGATGCGCATGCCATTGCAGTAGATCATCTTGTGGCGGTAACGCCGCTCAGCCTGGATATGACCTCGCGTGTCTCCATGAACCATTTGGAAGAGTTCTTGCGAAAAAACGGGTCCTGACCCACCGGGCAAATTGCTAAAAAAAAAGGCGCTTCAGCGCCATTTTTTTTAGTCGATAAAGGGTTTATGTTGTTCTGGCAGTCCATACACGTAAATCTGGGTGCCGTCGTACTTTTGAATGCAGCCAGATTTTACGAGCCAGTCACATTCTTCGTCCAGTATGGCATGACAGCCAGATTGTTCCACCGCGGGCAGAAATTCGCCGCTGATGAGATCCTGAAAAACGCTGTCGCCCCAGTCGATGACTACGTTACCGTTGTTGAGAACAATGACCCACTGGCGGCTAACCGGAACCGCGGAGGACATGTCGTCGGATCAGGCAGTCGTAGGGGTACCAAGTTGGGCGAAGCTGGTTTTCCGCAAGCGGTCCACCAATTCACCCTGGACATCGCACCAAACGACGCGTATGGGGCAATCTTCGCCGAAGGGGCAACCATCGGGTGAATGGGTGCATTCATTCAGCATCAAAGGTCCGTCGATAGCTTCAACCACCTCGAGTAATGAAATATTTTCAGGGGGCCGGGCCATGGAGACACCACCGCGTGCGCCGCGCGAAGTGTGGATTAATCCAGCAATGGAGAGCTGTGAAATGATTTTGGCCAGAAAAGAGGGCGGGATCTTTTGCTCTTCCGCGATTGTACTGGTTGCTGCCCGTTCATTTGGATCCAATTTTGAGAGAAAATACATTGCCCGAAGGGCGTAATCTGCCTGACGTGTTATTTGCATGGCAGCCTTTCCTTTTAATAAGAATTTTTGACCTTATTAGTCTTGTTATTAATCTAGTTTATTAGAACGTGAATTATGACACAAGTGCAAAATATAACCCCCTTCATATGACATTTTGCTATCCCATGCTATAACCTGCACAATCATTTCTCGACACGCTCCAACCCTCCAGTTATAATCAGGCCATGGACGAATTCCGATTTCACCTCCCAATTCAAATCCGGTATGGCGATATTGATCCCCAGTGGCATGTCAACAACGCCCGTTTTTTGACATATATGGAACATACCCGTTTGTCCTACCTGCTGCACCTGGGTCTTTTCGAGGGGCACAATTTTCTTGAGTTTCCCCTGATTGTTGCTGACGTACATATTGCTTTTTTAGCGCCGATCGAACATGATGAAAATATTCGGGTCGGAATGCGGGTCTCCCGTCTGGGGAATAAAAGCCTGACCATGGAAAACATTATTGAAAACGAAGAGACCGGGGAGGTCAAGGCACGAGCAGAATTTGTGATGGTAACCTTCGACTACCAGCAAAAGAAAAGCGTTCCAATTTGGGCTGAATGGCGAAAAAAGATTGCAGCCTTCGAAGGCATTGAGCCCGGACCGCCATACGCCTGAAGTTTATTCACATTGCAGAAGGCAGAGGGAAAATGAGTCTTCCAACCGTCGATTCGGAATTTTTACTTGATTTTTTGAAAGGCCTGCTCAACACGCCCAGCCCTACTGGATACACGGATGAAGCGATCGATTTCACCCGGAAGGCGTTTTCAGCTTTCCCACAAATTGCATTAGAGCGTACGCGCAAAGGTGCGCTGCTGGTGACTCTTCCAGGCGAGCGAGACGATTTCCCGCGTGCCCTGACTGCCCACGTAGATACCCTGGGTGCCATGGTCAAGGAAATTAAGTCCAACGGGCGGCTGCGCATGACGCAGCTGGGTGGGTACGCCTGGAATGCTGTCGAAGGGGAGGGTTGCACCGTTATAACCCTGGGCGGCAAGAAAATCCGCGGCAGTATCCTGATCCAGGCTGCCTCCTCCCATGTCCATGGAGCTAAAACCTCATCCATGACCCGCGATGCTGACAACCTGGAAGTCCGGTTGGACGAACGCACTGCCAGCGAGGGAGAAACGCGAAACCTGGGTATTGAAGTCGGTGATTTCATCGCTTTCGATCCGCGTGTCGAAATCACCAATGGATTCGTACGTTCACGCCACCTGGATGACAAAGCCTGCGTGGCCAGTCTGGTGGCAGCCGCAAAAGCGCTGCATGAGGCAGGCAAAAAACCACGCCAGACTACCCATTTCCTCGTCAGCAACTTTGAAGAGGTCGGTCACGGTGCTTCCACCGGTTTCCCCACCGAGGTGGGCGAGTTAGTGGTGGTGGACATGGCGGCGGTAGGGGAAGGGCAGACATCGGACGAGTTCCATGCCACAGTCTGCGTCAAAGATTCAGGCGGGCCGTATCATCATGCGCTAAGCAGCCGGCTGCGCCATTTAGCTGAACAGCACGGCATAGCACACAAGGTAGATATTTACCCCTACTACGGTTCGGATGGCGGTGCATTGCTGCGCACCGGCGCCGATTTGCAGGTAGCCTTAATCGGCCCTGGGGTGGATGCGTCGCACAACTACGAGCGCACACACACCGATGCCCTGGTCGCAACCACCCAATGGGTGCTTGCCTACCTGTTGGGCGATTGAGCTAACTTTATTTGATTTTTTCCCGCCTGCCAAACATCTGCGGCAGGCTTTTTATTCCATCCCCCGTGATCGGCGGCTTACTCTGTATGGGCACTTTTTTGCCTGCCAGGGTGAAGATTAAGCCCAGAAAGCCGGCGGCGTAGACTTCGTAGAAGACCCGGATTTCGAAAGGGAATCCGCTGACCACAAACAGACCGATCAGCGGCAGCATTGGCAGCGCTCCCAGCATTGCCAGCGCAGGTTTTTCCCGCCAGTTTTGGAAAATTAACACAATTACCCCCAAGCCAATCAGTACGCTGATCCCCCACAGCACAGGATGGTTGACCAGTACATACAAATGCTCGTCGAGGTTGATTTCAAAAGCCACCCCCGGGTTCGTTTTAAAAGCTGCGTTGATCGGCAATCTGACTGCCAGATAAACTGCTATCTGGGCCAGGATAGCGGTACAGACCTTCACCAGAGAAGGCCGCTCAAAATCCAAGAAAAGAAGCACGGACGGCACGATCAGCACAACGGCGGTTTCTTTGTTAATGATCGCCAGGACAAACACAATCGCATAAGCGGCAATCTTTCGGGTTCTAATAAAAAACAGCGCAAGCGTACACAAAAAGAGATTGGGCAGATCATAGATGTACCCGAATAAGAGCATGGGCAGCAAACCGAGCAGGGCGGTCAGAGTTGCCAGGGATGCAAAAAAAGCCGGGGCTTTATAGACCCGGGCCAACAAAGCTTTGATTGCAAAGGCAAATCCGATTAAGCTGCCCAACTGGATCAACAGGCTAATAATGCCTTCAAGCGCCAGAGCGGCAGGGATATTAATGTGGGTCAACCAACCCCCGATAAAGCTGGAGGTTCTGGCAGTTTCACTGGCAGTGGTATGCATGGATGCGGGGATGATGCCTGCGATAGTCTTTGTCAGCCAGGGGATTAAGGTGCGTGTGACGAACGGCCGCTCAGCGTTTCCAGCGAGCATGTCCGCGAACAGTGCCCGCTCATTGTTATTCACGCCCGAAAAGGCGAGAAAGAACCAGAATACACCCAGGCAGAGCAGGATGATTAAAACTTTCATCAGAACCTGGCCAAAATTTCCCAGGGCAGACTTTTGCGGCTCCAATCCGTTTGTTGCCATGGTCATGATTCGACCCCCGCTGCAAATTGCGCCGTACTCATGCATGAAAGTATACATGAGAATATTCGGAGACGGTGTTGACAGGAACCTTTAATGGCCGCCAGCCGTCTTGCAAGAGATGGTGCATGGACAATCCCCCAAATGGGTGACTCGACATCCATTTAAACTCTGGTAGAATCGAATCCAGACGTTTATTGTCGTAACCATCCGTGGACTGCCGTTAGCAACAGTCCCTCAGATTTTAAATTTGTTAACCCGACACGGGTTTTATTGTAGGTAGAGGAGGATTTTGCCTTGTCCGGTATGGAACGTTTCACCCAACGAGCACGCAGGGTGTTAAGCCTGGCCCATCAGGAAGCCGAAAGGATGCGCCAGCCGGTCATCAGCACAGAACATTTGCTGTTGGGTTTAATCCTGGAGGAAGGCGGAATTGCAGGCCGTGTCCTGCGCGATCTTGGCCTTGAACCTGAGCGGGTTCAAGAAATGGTTGAACGCTTGAGCGGTATCGGGCAGACCGGAACTTCCAAAATTGATCTTTCATCCGGGGTTCAGCAGGTGCTTGAATTTGCCATCGAGGAAGCCCGCCGTATGGGGCACCATTATATTGGTACCGAGCACATTTTACTCGGGCTGGTGCGTTCGAATGAAGGCAAAGCGATGGAAGTTCTGCGCAAACTGGGAATAACGCCGGAACAAATTCGGCGTCAGACCCGGCGTGTCCTTCAGGAAAGCAGCAGCGCACCTCAGGGTGCCACACCACGCACGTCAGCGCCTGCGCAGCCGCAAAAGGAAACCAAGGGGCAAAAGACCGCCCTGGTAGATCAGCTTGCCACAGATTTAACGTCACTGGCTGAAGAGGATAAGCTCGATCCTGTTATCGGCCGCCAAATGGAAATCGAACGGGTCATCCAAATATTGGCCCGGCGCAACAAGAATAATCCCGCATTAATTGGCGAACCAGGCGTTGGCAAGACCGCTATCGTTGAGGGGCTTGCGCAGCGTATTGTGGAAGGCGACGTACCCGCACCCCTGCTGGGTAAACGCGTTCTGCAGCTTGACGTTGGCTCACTGGTAGCCGGTACCATGTACCGCGGTCAATTTGAGGAACGGCTCAAACGGGTAATCGATGAACTCAAAGCTTCCGGTGCTATCCTCTTCATTGACGAGGTGCACATGCTGGTAGGCGCTGGTTCTGCCGGCTCATCGGTCGATGCCGCCAATATCCTCAAGCCTGCCCTTTCACGCGGCGAGCTGCAGGTTATTGGCGCTACAACGCTCGAGGAGTACCGCAAACACATCGAGAGCGATGCCGCCCTTGAACGGCGTTTCCAACCCATCACAGTCAATGAACCGACCGTGGACGAGACCATCCTGATCCTGCACGGCATCCGTGGCGCTTATGAAGAACATCATCGCCTGGTAATTTCCGATGAGGCCATTGAAGCAGCTGCACGTCTATCTGCGCGCTATGTGACTGAACGCTTCCTGCCCGACAAAGCCATCGACCTTATTGATGAGTCTTCGTCCCGGGTTCGCATGTATAAAAGCAAGGCCGCTGCCAGTGCCAAAGAGGTGATGTCCAAACTGCGCGAAGTGCGCGAAAACCATTCGCTGGCCCTGGAAGACGGCCGTTTTGATGATGCGCAGGATTTACTGGAAAAAGAAGCCCGTCTGGAAAGCGAGCTAGAAGAGCTGCGCACCGGTTGGGATCGAGATAACAGCCCGGTAGTCACTGCGGATGACATCGCAGAGCTTGTTTCCATGTGGACCGGCGTACCGGTCATGCAAATGGCACAGGCCGAATCAGAACGTCTGTTGCACATGGAAGACGAACTGCGGCAGTACATCATTGGACAGGAAGAAGCTGTCGAGACCATCTCCAAGGCAGTACGACGCTCGCGTTCCGGGTTAAAGGACCCACGACGTCCGATTGGATCGTTCGTGTTCCTGGGTCCAACAGGCGTTGGTAAAACCGAACTGACCAAGGCACTTGCCCGGTTCCTGTTTGGCAGTGAAGATGCTCTGATCCAACTCGACATGTCCGAGTTCATGGAACGCCACACGGTCAGTCGTCTGGTAGGAGCTCCTCCGGGATATGTGGGCTACGAGGAAGCCGGTCAACTAACCGAAGCCATCCGCAGGCGGCCGTACTCGATTGTAGTTTTCGACGAAATCGAGAAGGCACACCCTGAAGCGCACAACATGCTCCTGCAGATTATGGAAGAAGGGCATTTGAGTGACGCGCGTGGTCATAAGGTTGACTTCCGCAACACGATTATTGTCATGACTTCGAACATCGGCGCGGACGTCATCAAACGTCAAGCCGGGTTCGGGTTCCAACACTCACGCGACGAAGCCGCCGAGGAAAAGCTGGCCTACGAAGAAATGCGCAAGAAGTTGATGGAATCCCTCAAGCGCGTCTTCAGACCTGAGTTTATTAATCGGCTGGACTCGGTTATCGTTTTCCGTGCGCTAAACCGCGAGGATATCCAGCAGATTGTATCGCTGGAGATCAACAAGGTTGCGGGGCGGCTCGAGGAAAACGCGATCTCACTGACCGCCACCCCTGCAGCTCTGGACCAACTGGCGGCGGAAGGCTACGACCCCGACATGGGAGCCAGGCCGCTGCGCCGCATCATCCAGCAGAAGATCGAGGATCGTTTGTCGGATGCGCTGCTGGCTGGCGAATTCTCGGAAGGCGATACAGTCACGGTAGATGTCAATGAGGACCGCGAGATTACCCTGACCAGGGGCGAGGGCACAACTGAACCGGAAATCGAATCGGCTGCGGTGTAAATCCTTCTATTAATAAAAAGCTTCCGGGCAGCCAGCTGGCTGCCCGGAGTGTTATTAATTCAAGTCAAACTCTAAGGTTACGACAGGTACTCACGCAAGTGGCGGCTGCGGGTTGGGTGACGCAGTTTGCGCAGAGCTTTGGCTTCGATCTGGCGGATGCGTTCGCGCGTCACATTGAAGTACCGGCTGACCTCCTCCAGGGTGTGATCCTTGCCGTCGATAAGCCCGAAGCGCAGCTCGAGCACCTGCCGTTCGCGTTCTGAAAGCGCTCCGAGTGCGCTTTGCACCTGCTCCCGCAGCATTTCCCTCGCGGCAGCATCCATCGGCTCGAGAGCATCGTCATCCTCGATGAAATCTCCCAGCTGGCTGCTTTCCTCGTCACCGACCGGTCGCTCGAGAGATACCGGCTCCTCGGCTGATTGCAGGATGCGCTGCACCTTGGCGGTTGCCCAGTTCCAACGGCGCTGAACTTCCGGGTCGAGCGGAACTTCGTTTAAAGTTGCCTCGTTGATGGCTCGTAAATCTTCAGGGTTCAGTAAGTCAGCCTCGAGCGCCAACTCTTCTAGAGTTGGTTCCCGCCCAAGTTTTTGAACCAGTGAGCGCTGAACGCGCAGCAGGCGGGTGATGGCCTCAAACAAGTGTACCGGGATGCGGATGGTGCGGGCTTGCTCGGCGATATAGCGGCTGATTGACTGGCGGATCCACCAGGTGGCATAGGTGCTGAACTTAAATCCACGGGTTGGATCAAACTTTGAAACTGCACGCAGCAAACCCAGGTTCCCTTCCTGGATTAAGTCAAGGAAGGAGATACCGCGCCCCAGATAACGTTTGGCGATACTGACCACCAGGCGCAAATTGGCGCGAATCAAGGTCTGGTTGGCTTCGTCAGCCCGCCAGCGGATCATTTCTAATTCGTAATCGAGGTCTTCAGGGCTGATTGCTGACTTGAAGAACTCGATCCCGGGCAAATTTTCTCCGCTGTGGACAATATCCAGTACTTTCATGGCCAGGTTGGTCGGCAGCAGGTAAAGACCGAGGTAAAGCGCAAAGGCATTACGAACCAGGCCGTCCCACAACGGGTCTTTTCCCCACAATCCGTTATCCAGGAAGGAGCGCAAATAAGATGGAGTGTCTGACTGCCAGCTTTGGCGAAGTGCCTGCGCTTCCAGGATGATCAAAGCCAGGTCGGGGATTTCAGTTTTTCCCTGCCCCAGGCGTTTTGTATCCTGCTTGAGCCGCTCCCAGGCGGTGTGCAGATTTTCGAATACCGAAAGGAAAAGCGTTTCGCTGCGCCCGTTCCCAATTACTGCAGGGTCAAGGTGTTTATTGAGCGACTCGATATGACGGTCAGCCTCGATGCGGGCTGCCAGCCGAAATTCGCTGTCGGCGTCGAGTAAATTGATCAGGCCGATTTCTTTTAAGTAGAGCCGCACCGGATCTTCGGATAATTCAACGGCCAGGGTGGGATCCTCGAGGATTTCCAACGGATCTTCCATTGGAACTTCACCCTCAGTCCACTCCTCAACCACCGGAGGTACAGCGGATTCGTCCAGATCATCCTTGACCAACTGGTCGTCCATCATGCCACTGCCGTTCTCTTCGGCAGCAGAGCTGCGGTTCGACGGTGGCTTTGATTTTCGGCGGGATTCCGTCGCTTTCGCGGTGCGCCTGGCAGGCGGCCTGGATGAGGCTGATTCTTGCGAAGAATTCTTAGTAGTTCGCGGCATAATACTTTAATATACCATACAACGTTTAAATAACTACTAATCCAGTCTAAAAGGTTTAGACAGGGCAATTTCTAATCGAACGCGCGCCTGGATGTATTGCGGAAGCAATTCGCGGTACGGCATCAGCGTAGCATCGCTCTGCTCCTGGATATCCTCCTGCATAAAGCGCATCTGGTTAATCCCTTCATTAACGCGTATTAACCGAAGTTTTACGATAGTTATCAGGAAATTCTCGATCCGCTGTGATTCAGAGGGTTCTCCCTTTGGCATAGGTGCCAACAGCTCTGCCTGCAGGTCACTTAACCCTTCAGGTGTTTGCTCCTGGATATAATGCTGGGGCTCCATTTGATCCTGTCCGAGGGCATCGATAACGAACTTTGCTAAAGCCTGGTGTTCCGCGTTCTCAAAGTCCTGCGGCGAGAATCGGCTTAGCCCGGCGGCCTGCAGAGCTCGGTCGAGCGTGTAGAGATTCTCGGGTTTCCGCAGCAGCAGCCTCAAACAATGAGCCTCCATGGCACGCGCCAGATTCTGCGTACCTGATTGGGTTACAGGCTGCGCATCCCGGGTGGTCGGCTGAGCACGCTCGGTGGTCCGTCGGCGGGGACGGGCAGCCGGAGCAGCCGTCCCTTGCAGGGCGCGTTCATCAACCTTTATCAAGCGCGCCAGCCGTTGACGGTAAGCTTCGCGTTCAACCGCATCCGGCACGTCCGCGATCAGAGGCAGCACTTGAGAAGCGACCTGGCTTTTAACCTTTGGATCGTCCAGGTTTTGCCCGGCTGCCAGTGATTCCATCACATGCACCACAATCGGTTTAGCATCCTCGATGATTTTCTGCCAGGCTTCGGGATCGTGCAGGACCACATCATCGGGGTCCAAACCTTCCGGCAGGGTCGTGACGCGCACATCCGCCTGCAGCCTGGCTTCATGCCGCAGCAGCCCGTGTGCATCGAATACCAGCTCATCGCTGCGGTCGAGCGCTTGCCGTGCCACTTCCAACCCGCGCAGGGTAGCTTTTTCACCGGCAGCATCGGCATCCAACGCCAGCACCATGCGGCGGGTGAAGCGTTTGAGCATGCGCAGCTGGTCCTCGGTGAGGGCGGTGCCCATGGGGGATACGCTGTTGGCAAAACCCGCCTGGTGCAGCGCGATCACGTCCAAATAGCCTTCCACGATTACGGCCTGGTCCTGCGCGCGGATGGGCTTGCGCGCCAGGTGCAGCCCGTAAAGCAGATGACCTTTGTCGAAAAGGGGGGTTTGCGGCGAGTTGAGAAACTTGGGCACATCGTCGGGGCGCAGGATGCGCGCGCCGAAGCCGCTCATGCGCCCGTTGCCGTCGCGGATGGGGAACATGATGCGGTGCCGGAAGCGGTCGTAGACCCGCTCGCGTTCCTGTGATTCACTCAATAACCCGACCTGCAGGATTTCCTCTTGCGTATAGCTTTTACCCAGAAAATGATTGAGCCCCATATCCCAGGTATCGGGTGCGTAGCCGAGTTCAAATTTCTCAATGGTCTCTGGCAGCAACCCGCGTTTGGTAAGGTAGGCCTGGGCTTCTTTTCCCGCCGGAGACTGCAGCAGCTGGTGCCGGTAGAAGACGACCGCGTCCTCGAGCAGGGTGCGCAGCCGGTCATTTTCCTTATCTTCCTCTACGCGTTCCGGTGAAGGCGCTTGCAGCTGCACGCCAGCCTTTTCTGCCAGGTAGCGCAGCGTCTCGGGGAAATCCCAGCCTTCTTTTTTCATCACGAAGCGGAAGATATCACCGCCCTCGTTGCACTGCCCGAAGCAGCGCCAGGTGCCGGAATCGGGGAATACCACAAACGCCGGCGTGCGCGTGTTGGTGTGGAAGGGGCAGAACCCGCTGTAGCTCTTGCCGGAGCGGCGCAGCTTTACGGTTTCAGACACCAGCTCCACGATATCGATTCGGGCTTTGATATCATCGACAACAGTCATAATCGTTCCTTGGAATGGATTCTACACGTGAATCAAATTCTGCGTCGAATGAATGTTCCCATTATCTTGGAAAACCCTAAAAAAGCAGTAGGATTAATTCTGGCATATCTACCTATAATAAAAATAACTAAATTATTACCTCATTACTTATGGATTATTCAGGCATTCGCATTTTCAGGTTTAGGGAAAGGAGGAAATAGATCATGGCGCAGGAACGGTTGACAAGAGGGCAAGGGCTGGTGGAATATGCATTGATCCTGGTGCTGGTTGCCATCGTGGTTATTGCTATCCTGATCATCATGGGACCTTCGGTTGGCAATCTCTACAGCAATATCGTAGTAAAGCTCTAAGTAGTCCGTATAGCAAAACCTTCATTCTTTCATGTGACATTTTATTCATCATTCCATAAAAAAAACGGCGGTAAATCCGCCGTTTTTTTTATTTACCATCACATTTGACTTTTCTACTAAAACCCTTCCAACTTCGAGAAATCGGCCACGCCCTCTGCCAGGCGGGCAACCCGCTGCAACAGGCCAAGCCGGTTGGCGCGCACGGCGGGCTCCTCGGCCATGACCAGCACCGCCTCGAAGAAGTGGTTGATGACCGGGATCATGGGCAGGAAAACGGCCATGAAGTCGTCCACCGAGTTCCGGCTGCGGCGGTCGGTTTCGGCCATCAGAATGGCCTGCATCAGTTTCTTCTCGGCCTCCTCTAAGAAAGCCTTTGGCTCGATTTCATAGGTCTGGGCCTCGCTGCGGGTGATGCGCACGCAGCGGGCATAGGCTGGCAGAATGCTGTTCCATTCGGGGTGAGCCGCCCAGCGGGAAAGCTGATCGACGGCACGGGCTGCCAGTGCCGGGTTAGCGCCCTGTTCGGCCAGCACGGCAGCCACCACATCGTAGCGCTTACCCTGATCGAGCAGCAGGTTCTGCAGCCGCCCAACGATGAACTCCAGGCATGCCTCCTGGCTTTCCGGGCTGACGGGAACCGGTTGGTTTTCAGCAGCGGCACGCAATCCGGCACGCAGGTCGAAGTTCAACTCCCAGGTCATCAGGTTCTGCACCAGTCCGAGCGCAGCGCGGCGTTGGGCATAGGGGTCTTTGGTGCCGCTGGGCGCCAGACCGGCAGCGAACAGGCCGGAGAGCGTGTCCAGGCGGTCGGCAATACCCACCAGCAGCCCAGACGGGTTAGACGGGGTGGCGTCGCCGGCAAAGCGTGGAAGGTAAGCCTCTAAAATAGCATCCGCCACAGCCTGTGCCTCGCCTGATTTGAGCGCGTAGTAGCGCCCCATGCTGCCCTGCAGAGCGGTCATCTCGATCACCATCTGGGTTACCAGATCCGCTTTGCACAGCGCAGCAGCGCGGCGAACCGTGGGTACGTCCTCGGGGGCCAGCTGGATCATGGGAATGAGCGCTTCCACCAGTTTCTCGATGCGATGGGTTTTATCCAGCATCGAGCCGAGCTTGACCTGGAATGTGAGTGTATTCAAGCGCGGCAGGAAATCCTGCAGGCTGGATTTGATGTCTTCGCGGATGAAGAAGGCGGCGTCGGCAAACCGCGCGCGCACGACCTGCTCATTACCGTCGGCCACAACATCCAAAAACTGACCATTGCCGTTACGGATCACGATAAAATGCGGCAGCAGGCTGCCGTCGGCCTTATATACAGGGAAATAACGCTGGTACTTCTGCATGACGGAGACCAGCACCTCGGAAGGCAGCGCCAGATGCGCCGGGTCGAAAGAACCCCTCAACGCGGTCGGTGCTTCGACCAGGTTGGTGATTTCTTCCAGGAGACCAGCATCCAGCCGATCGGGATCGCCGCCGCTGTCAATGACCAATTTCCGGGTCTGTTCTGCGATAGCACGGCTGCGTTCGGCTCCGTCCAAAAGAATGCCCTGAGATTGGAGGAATTCAAAATAGGCTGTCTGGCCGTCGAGCGAAACGGCTTCAGGGGTATGGAACCGGAGCCCGCGGGTAAAGCGGTCTGCATCCAGACCGGCGTAGCTGAACGGAACGACCTGATCACCAAAAAGCGCTATCAGCCAGCGGATAGGACGCGAGAAAGCGACCCCGCTGGAATTCCAGCGCATGGTTTTGTCAAACTTGATGGCGGCTACCAGCCCAGGCAGCACTTCTGAAAGCGCTTCGGGGGCGGTACGGCCTTTCTCGAAGACGCGTGCCACCACATAACTGCCGCCGTCGATTTCGGCAGTCTGCAATTCATTGGGGTCCACACCGCGGCTGCGGGCAAAACCTTCGGCAGCTTTAGTCGGCAACCCCATAGCATCGAAAGCACGACTGGCCGGCGGGCCTTTGACGACCGACTCGCGGTCAGGCTGGCGGTCTGCCAGTTCCATCACCTGTACCACCAGGCGGCGCGGCGTGCCGGATATTTTAACCTCGCCGTGTTCCAATCGCAGCTCGTCTAACAAGGCCGGGACGCGCTCTTGCAATTGCCCGATAGCGCTCGTTAGGTCTCCGGCTGGCAGCTCTTCTGTGCCGATTTCCAGCAGAAAATCCTGCGGTCCGCCCACTAATGGTGCGAATCCCTTCACTGGGGTGACCTTAGCGCCAGATGTGGGTTCAGACCCGACGCCGTTCGCCAACCAGGGGAACTCAAGCTGCTGGCGCTGCTCCAGGAAAGCTTCAGCCACCCGGCGGGATAAATCGCGCATACGCGCGAAGAAGACAGCACGCTCGGTCACCCCGATTGCGCCGCGTGTATCCAGGATGTTGAAGGTGTGCGACATCTTCAGCACATAATCATGCGCCGGTAAAACCAGCTTGTTCTCCAACGCGGTTTCGGCTTCCGCCTTGAACAGGTCATACATCTGACGCGCACGCTCAACGTCTGCAATTTCGAAATAATACTTACTGTGCTCCTGCTCACCTTGCAGGTGCACATCACCGTAGGATCGCTCGGGAGAGTACTGCAGGTCGCGGAAGTTGCGTACACGCTGCAGGGTCATAGCAATGCGTTCAAGCCCGTAGGTGATCTCCACCGAAACCGGATCAAGCTGGATACCGCCCGCCTGCTGGAAGTAAGTGAACTGCGTGATTTCCTGCCCATCCAGCCAGACCTCCCAACCCAGCCCCCAGGCGCCCAGTGCAGGCGATTCCCAGTTGTCTTCGACGAAGCGGATATCGTGCTGGAGCGGGTCGATGCCCAGCGCCTGCAGCGAGCGCAAGTATATTTCCTGCGGGTTGCCCGGATCGGGTTTGAGGATTACCTGAAACTGGGTGTGCTGAACCAGACGGTTGGGGTTCTCGCCATACCGGCCATCATCCGGCCTTACTGAAGGCTCGACGTAAGCTACATGCCAGGGTTCGGGTCCAAGGACGCGCAGGTAAGTAGCCGGGTTGTAGGTGCCGGCACCGACCTGGCTGTAATAGGGCTGCCAGATCAGGCAGCCCTGCTCAGCCCAGAAACGCTGCAGGGTCATGATGATGGACTGAAAATCAAGCGGTTGGTTCATGCGGACTCCAGGTGGAAAATTCGACGAAAAACTTGCCATCCGATTATACCAGCCGCTGGATTAATTCCTTTGCTATTCGCCGCAGAGGTCGCAGAGAACCTGGAGGTAATCACTAATTCTATAACCCGGCAAAAGGGGAATCCCGTGTCAGGATCTTTCCAGTTATTCGCTTCCCCCCAGTTCCAGCCACGCCTCTTCCGTCCAGGGGTGGAGTACCGCCAATTCGGTGCGGTGGTCCCACAGCCAGCCAAGATAAACGCGGCAGCCGTCGTCCAGCGACTGAGTGAGCGCTTCCCGCAGCGCAGGGTGCCAGGGAGCGTCGTAGGGTTCATCCCATGCCAGCTTGTCTGCGATGAAGACCACCTTGTCCAATGGACTGGCGCCGGCTTTGAGCGTGGTGTGGCAGCCGATGGCTGAAAGGACACCCGGGTCACGCACACCAAAGATTTCGCGCGCCAGCACCACGGACAGTTTTTGGTGGACGATTTTTGGCCAATTCCGCTCCAAAGGCAGGACTTCTACTCCCAGTGCATCGGCGGCTGCCAGCCGTTGGTTGTCTGGCCAGACGGCGCTGACATCATGTAGCCAACCGCCGGCTTCCGCAGCCAGAGGGTCAACGCCGAAGCGCTCAGCCAGTTCATAAGCCGCACGGGCAACATCTGCACAATGAGCAGCCGTGCGCGGACAGTCGTTTTGCATCAGGAAGGCGGTCACGTCTTCGTTGATCCAACCTTTTGGGTCAAAACCAGTGCGCAGCGCTTTCAAGGTGGGCAGGTAGGCGTTCAGTGTGCTCAATCGTCCTCAGTTTCGATAATGTAATCTTCCAGATAATCCATATCCACACCGTACTCGGAAATCGCCAGACCGAGCACAGAAACGCCTGCCCGGTGCGTACTGCGCGGGTCGTTGGTGACCAGCGGATGCCACTCTGGTAAATCCTGTCCGCTGGCGATACGGCGGTAGGCACAGGTCTCGGGCAGCCACGTCATTTCAAAGATACTCTGCGGTGTGATTTTGAGGCAGGTATCCACCCGCTGCAGCCGGTTGAGGTAATCTGTACAGCGGCAGGATTTAAGGTTCAACAGCCGGCAGGCGACATGGGTGGTATAGACCTGGAGCGTATCCGGGTCTTCAATTTTATGCATGCAGCACCAGCCGCAGCCATCGCACAGCGATTCCCATTCATCGGCGGTCATCTGCTGCATGGTTTTGGTTTTCCAAAAATGATGGTCAGGTTGTTCCATTATTTACACCTGAAAGCAAAAACCACTAAGCCCTTGATGAATTCCAAATCCAAAAAAAGTGAAACCTTTGCTTCCCTTTGTGCGCTTCAGGTACTTTGTGTTTTGCGATTTTGTATTTTAGGCTATTTTCTGCGTTTGCCGCGGCGGCGTGTGAGCAGCAGCCATAGCAGGATCAGAGTCGCCAACGGCCAGATGCCGGCCAGATCGCCGGGACCGCCGGGACCGGTGCGCGCGGTGGTGCGTCGAATTCGGATCAGACGGTAATCGCTGGTGAGCTCCATCAGCTTATCGTCGGTGATCTGGTTCTCGTGGATACCGAAGACCTTTGCGGCGGCTCCGCTGGCGATGAACACCTTGCGCATCACAGGCAGGCGCAGTTTGGGATCGAGAACTTCCTCGGCGATACCAGCCCACCAACCGTTCGGCAGCCAGATTTCCACCTGGGGATTGGCAATGATATTTTTATACCAGTCAGCGGCTTGACCAAACCCGGCTGTACAGTAAATTTCACTGTTGATCTCCACAAAATTCACAGGAGTCTGCAGCCGTTTGCCTGAATGCCTTCCAAAGTGGTTGAGCACCATAATTTGCCCGCTGACTTCAGGCCAGGCATTGATGTACGGCCCGAGGCCAAGCTTCCACATCAGGATCATAAACCGGTTCAAGATTTTGAAGTCGGAGCGTTTCACTTTTTGCGGATCAAGCATGGAATCCCTCCTCGGATGCGGCTCTATTTTTCGGGAGAGTCATTTAGACTGACCATTTTACCCAAGAAGGACGCGAAGACCATCAGAGGTAGTTTAACAAACCCTGCCGTTTTCATTACGGCCTCTGTGTCCTTTGTAGAACCAGCTTCAAGCATTATTGTACATTATTTCCCATGCCGATCACAGTTGGCGGTTGGTATAATAACCGTCATGATACTGACCCTTGCTGAAGTTGAACACATTGCCGAATTGGCTCGGCTGGAACTGTCTGCCGGCGAAAAGGAACTCTACCGACAGCAGCTTTCTGCCATCCTTGACTATGCCGCGAAATTACAAACGCTGGATACAAGCGGCATCCCCCCGACCGCCAGCGTGCTGCCACCGCGCAGTGTTCTGCGACCGGATGTGCCGCATGAAGGCCTTACGACAGACGAGGTGCTGCGGAACGCTTCCCAAACGACCAATCACCAATTTCGCGTGCCGCCGGTACTGGAGTAGCCATAATGTCCGCTCTGCACCAGCTAACCGTCCGTGAGGCGCTCAATGCGCTTAACCTTGGCGAGGTTTCCAGCCTCGAATTGACTCGTGCCTGCATCGCCCAGATCGACAGGCTCGAGCCTGGGTTGCATGCCTTCATCACCCGTACCAACGAACAGGCTCTCAGCCAGGCACTGGCTGCCGATACCCGCCGTGCTGCTTCGCGGCAGAGCGGGCTGCCCGTCCCACCCCTGCTGGGCCTGCCAATTGCGGTCAAGGACATTCTGGCTATGACCGGGGTACGCTGCACCTGCGGTTCGAAGATGCTGGAGCATTTTGTCCCGCCCTATACTGCTACGAGTGTTCAGAGATTGCTGGATGCCGGGGTGGTGGTGGTTGGCAAGACCAATACCGATGAATATGCTATGGGGTCCTCGACCGAGAATTCAGCTTACGGGCGCTCCTTTAATCCGTGGGACATCTCGCGCGTTCCAGGCGGCTCAAGCGGCGGCAGTGCCGCAGCGGTAGCCGCCCGCATGATCCCGGCAGCCATGGGCACCGACACAGGCGGCAGCGTGCGCCAGCCAGCTTCTTTCTGCGGCGTCAGCGGCATCAAACCGACCTATGGGCGTGTTTCGCGTTATGGTCTGGTAGCCTACGGCTCCTCGCTGGATACCGTAGGCATCTTCGCCCGAACCGCTGAAGATGTTGCCCTGCTGTTCTCGGTCATGGCGGGGCACGACCCGTTGGATGCCACCACCATGGACGTCCCCGTCCCACCGATCAAGCTGGAGGGGGCTGCCGACCTGCGCGGGCTGCGTGTGGGCGTGCCGCGCGAATACTTCATCTCTGGCATGCAGGTTGAGGTTGAGAAGGGAGTGCAGCAGGCAGTGAAACAGCTTGCTGAACTGGGTGCGTCGGTGCGTGAGGTTAGCTTGCCGCACACCGAATATGCGCTGCCAGTCTATTACCTGATCGCACCTGCTGAGGCTTCTGCCAACCTGGCGCGCTATGATGGCATCCGCTTTGGCGAGCGTAAAAATGGTGAAGCCATGTGGGACGTGTTCTACCGCACACGCGGGGCTGGCTTTGGTCCCGAGGTTAAGCGGCGTATTATGCTCGGTACCTACGCCCTTTCAGCTGGCTATTACGATGCTTATTACGGTCAGGCCCAAAAAGTGCGTACTTTGATCAAACGGGATTTTGAGACCGCCTTCAAAACGGTGGATGTGATTGCCACGCCGGTTGCCCCGAGCACAGCCTTCCGTGCCGGTGAACACACCAACGATCCGCTGGCGATGTACCTAGAGGATGTTTTTACCCTGCCGACCAATCTGGCAGGAGTTCCGGGATTGGCGTTCCCGATCGGTTTTGACCGCGGAGGAATGCCGATTGGCATGCAGTTAATGGGGCCGCACTTCCGCGAGGATATATTGTTCCGCGCTGCGCATGCCTACCAGCAGGTAACTGACTGGCACAGGCAGGTCCCGGCGATAGCGGGGTAAGGGTTATGAAAAACAACCGCATCCTCCTCTCTGTAGGAATACTGCTCGTTCTGGTTTGCGTTTGCCTGTCAGCTATCGTTGTCGTTGGCGGGGGTGCATACCTCCTGGGTAAAGACCAAATTGCTGGCTTGTTCCCTTCTGCCACACTTGCTCCTGCACCATCCACACCTACGCCGCTTTCGACAGTCGCTGCAGCC
>CAYPJS010000073.1:0-5923 GCA_964411135.1 uncultured Anaerolinea sp. | reverse complement strand
GCAGGTGTCATTGCAGGCGCAGCCTTCGGGTTCATCCCGGCTTACCTGCTCTACCGGTTCAACATAAATGAAATCCTGACCTCGATGCTCTTGAACTTCGTTTCGTTCCAGATCATCGACCTGGTTGCAACAGGCCCCTGGCGCGATCCGGTTGCCGGTCACCCGACGACCATCCAGATTGGAGCAGGCGGATTCCTGCCAATGCTGATCAAGAACCCGCCTTTAAATTCCGGTTTGATCCTGGCGCTTCTGGTGGCTGCGGCGATTTACATCTACACATCGCGCACCACCGGCGGGTACGAATTGGTCGCAACTGGCGCTAACCCGCGCGCTTCGCAGGTCTTCGGGATCAACACCAAGCGCATGTTTGTCTTCTCGATCGTTCTGGCGGGCGCTCTGGCAGGTCTGTCCGGCGTCATTGAGGTGGCAGGCAGCCAGCACCGATTGATCGTCGGCTTGCAGCACAACTTCCTGGTGCTGGGCGTGATTATCGCCCTGATTGCCAAGGGCAATAACCTGGCAGTCCCGTTTGTTGCACTGTTCATCTCTATTCTGGAAGTTGGCGCGAGCGCCATGCAGCGTACCATGAACGTCCCGATCGAGATGGTTTTCATTGTCGAGGCGCTCGTGCTGCTCTTCGTTCTGCTTTCAGATGTTGTCCGCAGGAGGTAAATTATCATGGATTCAATTGTCACCTTCTTGCGCCTGACGCTGTTGTCGATGGTTCCGTTCGTCCTGGCGGCTCAAGGCACCATGCTGGGCGGGCGTACCGGTGTATTCAATGTAGCTCAGGAAGGTATCATGCTGGTGGGTGCCTCCGTTGGATTCATCGTGAGCTACCTGGCTGGCGGCAGTCTGGTACTTGGTATCGGGGCAGCCATGCTGGTTGGCGCTTTGTTCGGGCTTGGGCTGGCATACTTCACCACCACGCTCAAAATGAACCAATTCGTAATCGGCTTATCGCTGCTGTTCATAGGCACCGGCCTTTCGACCCTGATCCCAAAACTGGTCATCGGCGTGACACTGTCGCAGCCGCTCATTCCCACCCTGCAGGACCTGCCGATCCCGTTGTTGAGCAAGATTCCTTATCTTGGTGAAATGCTCTTTAACCATAACATCCTGGTTTACTTCTCGATCCTGCTGTCGGTTGGGATGTGGTACTTCCTGTTCCGCACCCAGGCTGGTCTTGAGCTGCGCTCGGTGGGCGAGAACCCCAATGCAGCAGACTCGCTGGGCATCAACATCGTTAAACGGCGTTATATCACCTCCATCTTGGGCGGTGCGCTGATGGGCCTGGCTGGCGCGTATCTGCCTATGGTCTACACCGGTACCTTCACCGAAGGTATGGTCAAGGGCCGCGGCTGGTTGACCATTGCGCTAACCTTCTTTGCAGGGTGGAGCCCAATGCCCGTTATGTGGGGCTCGATTTTCTTTGCCGGTATCGAAGTGGCTTCTTACCGCTTCCAGGCGGGCGGGATTGCCATCCCATACCAGTACCTGCTTATGGTCCCGTACCTGGCAACCATCGTGGTAATGATGTTTACCTTCAAGAAAGCCCGCGTTCCGAGCTTCCTGGGGCAGAATTACGACCGCGAAAAACGCTCTCTGTAGCAGAGGATTTCGGCTGGAAAATGAAAATCAAGGGGCAGGGTCTTTTCCCTGCCCCTTGAACCATTATTGGAACCAGGGGAATACAAAAAAACCGACAACTTTCTTAAGTGAGAGCAATCGGCAGTCCGCTACGGAAAAATAGTCGCTATAATAAATTAACCCTTTATCGATGCAAGGTCACTCAGGAGAGCATAGATATGATTCAAATCAAAATACCCCAGACGCGCGAAGATTATAAAGCCTATTATGACCTGCGCTACCGCATCCTGCGCCAACCCTGGGCGCAAGCCAGAGGGACTGAGAAGGATGACTACGAACCCATCAGCCACCACTTTATGGCTATCGACACGGATTCTGGCGAGGTGGTTGGGGTAATTAAAATTTATGAGAAGGAACCGGGCGTGGGATGCTTTTCACATATGGCGGTCGCGGGGGTGCGGCAGCGCCAGGGGATTGGCAAATTATTGATGGATGCTGTTGAAGCCTACGCCAAGGAGACAGGTTATTCCAGACTGGGTTGTTATTCTCGTTTGAACACCACCCTGTATTTTGAAAAAGTAGGTTTTAGAATCGCTGGCCTGCCAACCCACTACTTCGGGACGACCCAGGTGGTGTGGATGGAAAAATTGTTGAATAACGAATAACCAGCCAAAATTAAAAAATCGATTTAAATAAAACGGGGGCGCTCATACATGAGCGCCCCTGGATTTTTGGTCTAAACAATATTTTTTATATTGTTCAGGAAACGGTAGGCTGGGGTCCTTTTTTCCTGAAGGCTAAACGGATCAGATGGAGGATGCCGCCCAGCGGCGCCAGGACCCAGTTGATGATGCCGTTAATCAGTCCAAGACCTTGAGATAACCACATCAGCAGCGGACGGAAGATCTTCAGGAACGGGATATATGCGTATGCCAGACATAACAGGATGGTGGCGATCGAGATTCCAAACCGCGCCCAGTCGGAGAACTCCATGATATGGAAATCCTCGAGCAGCAGCTCTACACCGATGTTGAAAACCAGGATGTAGGCGGCAGTTTTCAGGATGGGCGCTTTTTCGACAACGACCGCGAAGATGCCTGCCGCGTAGCGCATGACCAGGATACCGATGGCAACGCCGAGCATAACCACCAGAATGTGGTCGGAGAGGGAAACCGCAGCCACGACGTTGTCCAGGCTGAATGCCAGGTCCATCAGTTCAACATTCAGTACCACCATCCAGAAGCTGGCGGGTTTGATCTTGCGCTGTGTGTCCTCGGCTTCACCCTGGTGACCCGTAGCGCTGAGATCATCCAGCGCCAGACGGATCAGGTAGGCAGCGCCGATTAACCGGAGCCACGGATTTTGGATGATGTAGCTGGCAGCCAGCAGCATCAAACCGCGGCCGGCGTAAGCACCGATCAGGCCAACGCGCAGTGCGGCGCCGCGTTGATGTCCGAGCACCTTATCCAATGCATGACCGAACTTCTGCATGCCCTTAGGCCAGGGAATCGGCTCATGTTCTGGTAAAACAGTGACCATTGCCCCCAGGATGGCAGCGTTATCAATGGAGAGGATGCCCTCCAAAAAGATGAGCTGCAGAATAATGGCAATAAATGACCAGTCCACCAGGTTTCTCCTTGTTGGTTGAAAAAAGATTGCTCCCTCTCAACCCGGCATCAGTGGGTGGTTTGTCCGGGGTTTATCCAATTGGATTAATGCGGGGGGGCTTAATACATTTTCTTTATACCACAGGGACGGACGCCAATTTCGAACTTAAGCTTTTATGCACTTGAAACATAGAGGAAGGTCATAACGTTCAGGATGGTTGTCCGACAATCATCTTAATTTTCATATGATGATTGACCCTTTCCAGAAAATCGGATAGGACCGGTCGGGGTTACACTCTATAATCAATGAGCGATCCGAAACAATTAAAGGTGGTGGCATAAATGCTTTATCTGTTGATCGTGTCCCTGGTCTGGGCCTTCTCTTTCGGACTAATCAAAGGTGCATTGACCGGGTTGGATGCAAATTTTGTGGCTGCGGCCCGTTTGGTGATCTCCCTGGCGGTCTTCCTGCCGCTCCTACGCCTGCGCGGGGTGGACGGTAAATTACGCTGGCGCTTGCTGTTGATCGGCGCGGTAGAGTACGGGCTGATGTACGTGGCTTACACCTACGCCTTCCAGTTCCTGCAGGCCTATGAGGTTGCCCTGTTCACGATTTTCACACCGCTGTATGTGACGTTGATTAACGATACCTACTCGCGCCGCTTCCACGGGATTGCTCTAGCTGCCACCGTCCTGGCAATTGCGGGAACGGCCATCGTCAAGGAAGGCAACCTGCTGCGCCCGGATGTGATTACCGGTTTTCTGGTTGTGCAGGTCAGCAACCTGGCCTTTGCGTTTGGTCAGGTGGATTATAAGGAAGTGATGAAAGCGCATCCAGAGCTGAAGGACACGCGCATATTTGGATTGCTGTACCTTGGCGGGGCAGTCGCGGCGGGCCTCCCGGCGTTGATCACCACACCCTGGCAGTCCATGTCCTTGACAGGCACCCAGATGCTGGTACTGCTCTACCTTGGCGCAATCGCTTCAGGGGTTTGCTTCTTCCTGTGGAATGTCGGCGCGCGTAAGGTCAATCCCGGCACGCTGGCGGTATTCAACGACCTGAAGATCCCGCTGGCGGTTACGGTGTCGCTGGTGTTCTTCGGGGAGCAGGCCAGCATACCGCATCTGCTGCTGGGAGGCGCGGTGGTTCTTGCAGCCTTGTTGTTAAATGAATGGAGCGTAAAACGCGCCGCTGGAAAGCGCCAGGCGGCAGCCGCCAATGGGTAGAGGGTTCTCGTTGGTGTGCGGGATTGTTGGGTCGCGCTTGCCGGTTCTTTGGCCTGAAAATGCCGGGTTTGGGACGGAAATTCGAGGGACAGCAGCACCAATTCTTTGTATAATTTAAGAAATGCCGGCATGGGGGCCAGGGAAAACCCGGCCGGGTTGAACCTCAGCATGGGGACCCATCTTGAACCTTCGCTGGTCGATCCTGGGTGTTATCGTAATGACTTTTGCCGGGCTGGTGGCCATTCTGACCTTCAGCCTGCAAACTATTCTGGTACCGCATTTCCGCCAGGAAGAATCCCGCGCGGCGGAGTTGAATGTACAGCGTGTGCTGGGGGTGATGGAAAACGAGCGCGTTTCGCTCAGTATGGCCATTTCCAACCTGGCCAGCCGCGACGAGAGTATTGACTTTATCCAAACAGGGGACCCGCAGTACGTCCAGCGCAACCTGAATCAGACGATCATGGCGGGCTTGAACATTGATCTTCTGGCCTTTGTCACGCCGCAGGGGGGTGTCGAGTATGCCTATGTCCTGCCGGATGCGCAGGGCCGGGCCGACCTGCCGCCAGAATTGATGGAACACCTGGGTTCTGACGGTGCTTTACTGCAAGGGGACAGTATCCGCGAGGTGCGCTCCGGGCTGATCGCTGCCGCCAGCGGACCCATGGTGGTGGTATCGGCACCTCTTCTCAAAACGGGCGCAGAAGGTTCCGCCGCCGGGATTCTGCTGGCCGGCCGCAGCCTAACCGATGATGAGATCAACCGCATTGCTGGTTCAGTACGTTTTCCGCTAACCTTGACAGCCTATGACCAGCAGGACATGCCCGAAGAAATGCAAGCTGCAAAAAAGGCCTTTACAGCGGAACAGAGCATCAACAGCCAGACCACCAGCGAAACCCAAATCACCGGTTATGCACTGCTAGAAGATATTTTTGGGGAGCCAGCATACATTCTGCGGGTCGAACAGGGCCGCTCGATTTTCCGCAGCAGCCGAATCGTTCTGCAATACCTGTACACAGCCATGATCATGGGCATGCTGCTTTTCAGTGTCATGACCTATCTTGCCCTGGACCGGATGGCGCTGTCGCGCATCCGGCTGCTCGGACGCGAGGTTACCCGAATCGGCAAAGGCGGCGACCTTTCGGCACGTGTCACCGTGGCACACAGGGATGAGCTGACCCGCGTGGGCAATGAAATAAACGGCATGCTGACCAATCTCCAGCACCTGTCACACAGGCTGGTCGAAATTCAGGAAGACGAACGGCGCTCCATCGCGCTGGAGCTGCACGACGAAATCGGGCAGCTGCTAACCGGCCTCAAACTGCAGCTGGGAAGCACCGCCGTGGATGGCAGCGAAGCCTCGCAAGATTCCCTGGTGAAGGCGCGTGAGCTGGCAGATGAATTGATCCGCAAGGTGCGCAACCTGTCGCTGGACTTGCGCCCGACCATGCTGGACGACCTGGGGCTGCTTCCGGCGCTGTTGTGGCACTTCGACCGCTACA
>CAYPJS010000072.1:0-6288 GCA_964411135.1 uncultured Anaerolinea sp. | reverse complement strand
GCCTTTTACCTTCCACCAGTTGCAGGTACTGGATGACCGGTACGCTGTCCCAATAGCCAAAAAATACTGAATCCGCCGGTAGAATTTCGAGGATTTCTTCACCTCTTTCGCGGGCGCTCCAGTCTCTCGAAAGATCCACCAGGCGCCAATTGAGCGCAAGGCCAGCGATAACCATCGCGACCATGACACCTGATAAAACAAGATTGGACAGGTTTACCTGTTTCCGGTTAATAGGAATCGAGCGGGTCAGCTGCGCCCGGTCATTCCAGCTTAAAATCAATTCATAGCCGTACCCAACCCATATCGCCCAGATAAGATAGGCAGGCAGGTACATCAACTCCTTGTCGATTACGTCGTAGTTGATGTAAAAGAGAGTATGACCTACGAACATCAGCCCCAGCATAGCGCCTAGTTTCCAATTGCTTCGTATCGACTGCCAGGCGCCCAACAACCCGGGTCCAATGCCAATTGCCAGGAAAGAACCTGCCAGCAAGCCGAAGAAGCGCGCCAGTTCCTGCCATACCCCGGCGATCGAATACCTAAACATACTCGAGGCAAACGTCGCCCCAGTCACTATGTTCCACAAACCTTCAATCGAAGCTAGATTATCGGGGTGAAATACCCCGGCAGCATCATAGGTGCCAGCGTAATTGAAAGCCGGCTTGGCCTGGTAGCGCAGCGGTAAATAAACGTAAAATGCCAGCCCAAGAGCGATGCCAGCCAAACTCACCGCAGCACTTTTCCAGCGAAACGCCAGGCGGGCGTTTACCGCCAGCACATAAAAAACTACCCCGGGCAGCAAAAGCACCGTTGCCATGTGGTGACTCAGTCCCAGACCGATCAGCAAACCGACTAATCCCAGCCGGACAGAGGTAGGCTTTTCGGACCAAGCCATGAGCGCCAGGATCAGCCCCGCGCTGATGGCTGTTTGTAGTGTATAGACCTCAGCAATCAGCGACAACTGCCAGAAGTACTTGGAAAATGCCAGCAGCCCGACCGCAGACAATCGCGCAACCTTCCTTACGCCCAGGCGGAGAAGTATGCGTTCGCACAGCAGCAGTGTCAGGGCTGCGCTGACTGCCGAAAGTAGGTTCATGCGATAGCCTACGTCGCCGATTGGCAGCTTCGACCATAACCAGCCAATGCTCAGATACAGTGGATAACCTGTTGCACGCGTCAGGCCGTCAGTGGCTGCCGCGGTCGTCAGTTCGGCGCTGTCCAGGTTGAACACCGTCGGCGCCAGGGTCAAAACATAGACGATCAGCGGCAGGAGAAAAGCAGCCAGACCCGAAACAAGGCTTGGCGTAACGTGAAACTGCTTTTCCCTTAATGGCATTTTCGTGGTCTATGGTTAACGCATGATCAGCGGCAGATAAACCCGCCAGGTCCCGTCCCATTCATAAGCACCAATGTCGCAACGCGTGTCGCCGACATAACCTGGGCGAGCGTATCCGCGCTGGTCGGTTGTTATTAGATCGTTATTATCATCCAGACAGCCGTATGGATTGCCAGCATCGATTGCCGGACTGCCATCCAGAAGTTTATGGGTCCATGTTGGTCCCCCATTGGATTGTAATGGGCCAAGCATGGAATCGACATTGCTAAGGTCCGAGGGTTGCAGCGAGATTGAGCACCCCAGCGCAGATCCCAACAGGTTATAACCTACAGAGAAAATGTCATCGCTCGGGCTTAAGCAATCGGGAGCGGTATCGCTGTAGTTCCCTGAAACGATCGTATTGCTCAATGTCAAAATTCCACCATTGGGATCCAATTCTATCCCACCTCCGCCCGGTCCGGTTGCCCGATTGGATTTGATGGTCGAGTTGTAAATACGAGCCTCGCTTAAATCGTTATATTGATAAATTCCTCCACCAACGAAAGCTTCATTACTGCTAATGGTACTGTTTTCAACGACCAACTCACCACATGAGTCGTTTTCGATACCCCCTCCCGTAACATCGGCATAATTATTGTTGATCGTACTATTGTGGATCCAAACTTTTCCACAGCCGTTATTAATTCCACCACCGTAGGTGGCTGAATTGCCCATGATGGTAGTATTGTTGAGATATAAATACGAATATCCGGAATATGTAGTCACATAAATCCCGCCGCCATAAGCAGCCTCGCTATCTTTTACAACAGAATCTGTCAAAACGAGCATAGAGACATCACCGATTGCAATCGCCCCACCGAAACCGGTCTTCTGCTGCTGACCATAGCGAATGGTCATATCCTGCAAGACGGCTGTGTAATATATATTGAAGATCCTTGCTGAGCCGTTTCCCTGGATTATCGTCTTTTCAGACCCGGAACCTCGGATCGCAACAGGCCAAATACTTTCTCTCCTGATAGACAAATGAGCTCCACCGCTTGTGGTATTGAGGAGTGTATAAGTACCGGGAGGTACGTTAATAATCACATCTGCTTCTAACGTATCCATTAAATTGGCTTCCTGTATGGCAGCGCGTAAAGAACAGTTACCCAGGGAGGTCTGGCATACTCCGTCCCCCACATTATTATCATAAGCATCATCGGTTGTATTGACGTAAAAAATGACAGGCTCTGGTTGATATGCCAGAGCAAAACTCTCCCAATCTACCTTTTCCTGCCATGGGAAAGCCATCACAGGAATAAACGCTATCCCTGAAAACAACACAACCAGTCCAATTACCAACCATTTATAACGTCTCATTATGTCCCTCCCCATCCTAGACTAACCAATTAACCTGTCCTGAAGATTTTGTTTTGCGGTGCAAAAACTACTCGCGATTGATTGACCAGCCAGGCCAGCAGCGTCACGCTCAACATCCGACCTGCCTCCAATGACCAGGGGTAGCTGTCCCACAGCGCAATGAGCCCTATGGCAAACCAGGCAGCAGCCAGCGCTAAAGTCTGGGCGTTTACCGAGCGCAATCCCTTGACCACCGAAAAGATAGGTCCCATCCACAGCCAATACCACAGTGCAGCCCCAACAATACCGATTTCCGCTCCCAGCAGCAGGGAAACATTGTGCACCGAATGGGCAGCATCATGCACATTCGAATGTAGTGTTAGCAGCGGAAAATTACCCGCCCCGATTCCGGTTACAGGGTTCTGACGAATAGATTGAATCGCCAGGTTCATCAACTCGCCGCGCGCACTGATCGAGGTGTATTCTGAAAACGAAGAAAATATGTTGAAGCGGCTCAGGATTGGCGCTAGCAGGACTGCACCGCCTATCAGCCCTAAACCTGCAGCCGCGCCAAGTATGATGAGCAGCGGTTTGCGCAGGTCGGCATACTGTCGATAGAGCCAAATCCCCAATGGCAGGACGGTCAAACCCGCTGCCAGCCAGGCCGAGCGCGAGAAGGTGACGAGCAGCCCGGCCAGCATTACCCACCAGACGATTCGTCCAGCCCAGTTTTTGACCTCAGGCAGGCCAAGTACCAGTCCCACTGCCAAAAAACCCCCAAGTACATTTGGGTGGAAGGTTAATCCATAAGCACGCAGCCAGGCTTGGCCCTCCAGCCATAGGACCGCGGCACGCGGTCTGTCGACTGCCAAAGCCATTTCAGTAGGCAGCCCCAACGGACCTCTGTTTATTACCTGCAGGATGCCAACAACCGCCTGAAACGCCAGTCCGTAAAGAAAGACCCGAATAAGCTGGCGATTATCTGTTTCAAGAACCTGCCATGCGAGGAATACAAGTAGCGTTAAAGTCCAACGGATTGCACTATAGAGTGCCAAATTCAGGTTTAAGGCCCATGGAATAGTAAGGCAGCCCAGCAGCGGGATCAGGAAGATGGGCAAATAGCCAACGCCTCCAAAATAAAACCTCGATCGCAGTGAGGCTTTACGCTTCAAGGTTACAATCACGCCCGCGATAATCACCAGGGTAATGGCAATATCCGTCAGGTAAAGCCCAACCGAGCCGTAAATGGGGATTATTTCCGGATCAACGGAATCTCCCAATGGAAAAAAGGAAGAAAACGGCAGCATAAGGACAAAAAATGCTCCGAGAATATTTGTTGTCACTTTATACCACCGTGGAGTCTGCGGCATTGAAATAATCCCCCCGGTCCTTCCATCCTTTGCCTGATCCAGGTTGACAATCCGCTTTATCGTCTGATGTCATTCTAGCATAGAAAAAAAACCACAAGGTTATGTAAATATTATTGTTTGTCTACCGGGTCATAACCTGATCCCCGATATGCTCATTTAACCACCAGGCCGCCAGGGAGATTATTACTGGCGGCGCTGCTTTTAACAGATAACCATGAATTCATTCGCTGCTAAGCAGCGGCGTGGACGCCAGGTACGCGGCGCGACGGGACACAAAATCCTGCACACTGGCGACGGCTGTTTCATACGCCGCCGGGTCAACCAGGTCACGGCTGGTCAGTGCTAGCTGCACCACGTCCGCATAGTTCTGAATCTGGCTGTCGATCGCACCGCTGGCAAACACCGCCTGGTATACCTCGACCAGTTTATCTTCGTACAAAGCCTTGAAGGCTGCATTGGTCATAAACCGTTCCAGCAGGGCATTGGTGCCGCCGCCAGGGCCGCCAAAAACGCCGCGTCCCCGGGCGGCGAATGGGTCCGCCTGCTGACCCTGAGCGTCCTGAGCAGCTGTTTGCGTCTGGGATGCCGTAAAATCCAACGCAAACTCAGCTGAGGCACCCCCGCGTGAAAGCTTGCCAAGGCTCTCGTTACCGTCCCACATCAGCACGGTAAACCGCTCAGCAGTGTCGTCATAATACAGGTAATAGTTATTATTCATCCCGATCATCGAATCGCTGTTCACCAGTAAATCATTCACCGCCAGATAAGCAGCAAACGCGTCCACATCCAGGTAATCCGGCAGCCGCGCTTCAAACTCTTCATCGGTAGATTCCTGCAGGAACTTCATGAACCGGATCAACGGCGCCAGGTCGGCGTCATTGACACGTGTCTGCTGGGTGAAGCTTTCGGTGTAGGCGCTGGGGTCCTCGCCCTGATAGGTCAGGGTCGAACCCAGTTCGGCTTTGTAAAGCACCCCATCCGAATAGCTGAAAATCTCATTTAGGTACTCCTGGTTGACCAGCTCCGAGATGACAAACAGTTCCTCCGGCTCCTCATTGAGCTGCACGCCGGCGTAAACTGCTTGGGTGGCGGGTATACCTGCCAGACGCGCCATGCTGTTGGTGACCGGTTCCTGCAGCATGGCAGCATCATACGACGTTCCATACGTCCGGATTGCGATGGCAGTATAGCCCTGATAGGTCTGCCCGCTGACAAACTCATCGAATTTGATCATCAGCGGGATTTTTGCGCTCCCGTCAGGGTCGGTCTGTATGCCGCCTCCGGGCAAAAATCCTGCGCCATCCTCTGGCTGCGGCATGGCTTCAAGATCCGGCATCTCCCCCTGCGGCATTTCCGGGCGTTCCCCGGGTTGAAAATCCGGCAGGTTCTGCAGGTCTGGCATGTCCTCGGGGTTGAACTGACCCCAGCCCTGCCGGTCCCCGGCCTGCCCCATATTCATCCGGCCGCCCAGCGCGGTGCTGAGCGAGGCATTTCCCTTCAAGCGCAGCCCAACGTCGCTTATCAGCACCCCATCGATCACAATATCAGCATGCACATAGGATTTTTCGCCGGTCTGCTGATACGTAGTAATCATCTCCTGGTAATCTTCATCCGAAACGATAATCTGGAGGGTGTGCACCAGGCTGTCATCAAACAGGGCTGTGCTGTTGGAAATATCCATCCCGCCTCCGGCTTCGCTGGCGGCCTCCTGCAGTTCCACGTCTCCGCCGGGGAAGGTATAGGCTTTGATACGCTGCGTCCCCAGCCCCAGAAGCGAGATCGCCAAAACCAGGGTCAGCAGCACCCATAAGGGAAAATGTCTTCGGTTGCGTAATGAAATTCCCATTCTGCCTCCAGTAACCGCCGCGGGTTACAGATCTGTGCTGTTATACCCGGCGATCAGGGTGACCCGGTTGTTGCCGTTGATCTGCTTGAGGTCGCTCAGAAATTCCTGGATCTTGGCGCCCTTCTTGAGTCCAATGTTGTACGTCAGTTCAGTCAGCATCCCGCCGTGGATGGCATCCACACTGATCAACTCTGAAGTACTGGCGTACTTTAGAAATACCGGGTCGAACACCGTGTCGATCGGTGCATCATTCGAAATTTGAACCTTCAGAATCTGGCTGATCTCTTTGCGGGAGAACCAGTTGAAGCGGGTCATGATCAATATGATCAGGCTGATCACGACCGCTGCGATTGCTGCCAGCAGGTAAAACTTGGTGCCAATCGCCATGCCGATGGCCA
>CAYPJS010000071.1:0-1887 GCA_964411135.1 uncultured Anaerolinea sp. | reverse complement strand
GGTAAATACCCGCGCTGTCATAAGGAATGACTTTTTGAACTTCAGTCAACACCAGGTCAAGCACTTCTGTCAGGCTTAATGAATGATTCAATGCCTGTGCGATGGAGCGCAGGATTTCGGCCAGTTCGTGAGCCTGTCGTTCCACCTGTAACAGGCGCTTGATCTCATTGAACAGGCGGGCATTCTGGAATGCAATGCCCACATTGGCCGCGATTGTGCTTAGCAGACGCTGATCGTTTTCTGTGAACCGGCCTTCATGTTTTGTGCTCTGTATGCTCACAACTCCAATGACTTCACCACCTGTAGATATTGGAACGCCCAGGAAAGACTGCGCGCGTTTCCCAATCAAAGTTACCCCCATCTGCTGACGCTGACGATCCATATCTTGGTTGATCAGCAAAGGCTGTCCGCTCCGGATAATTCTGCTGGTTAAACCCTGCCCCAATTGAATCGATTCCAGTTGCTGACCATGTTGATAAGGGAAGTTTATGATATTGCTTTCCTTGTCCAGAAGTGCAACATATGCTATATCCGCCTTGAATACGGAACGGATCTGTTCACCGACAAGCTCTATCAGCGCGGTCAGATCCAATTCACCTGCGAGGGCAACGCTGACAGCATTGACTGTGGCGAGCTCCTGCGCACGACGTTCGGTTTCTTTGAGGAGGTGCTGGGTCTCATCGAAAAGACGTGCGTTTTCCAGTGCGACACTCAGGCTGTTGGCGAGGGTCTCAAGCAAACGAACGTCGGATTCGCTGAAGGCATTCTCGTGGTCGACATTCTGCAGACTGATGACACCGTACAATTCACCCTTTATTTTTAACGGGACAGACAGGGAGCACTTGGGAACTTCGCCCACCGGAATCTTGAAGGCCGGGTCGATCTGGTGCATGAATTCCTGCAGATTGCTATTGATCAAGATTGACCGTCCCTGGCGGATGAATTGTTGCCAGTTACTCGAAATGGACATCGGCTCAACGTCGTAACGCGTATCCCGCTCGATGACATAGTGTCGGTACATCAGATTCCTAGTGAGATCGAACGTTGCCAGAACCACAGTATTGGCATCAAAAATCTCATGGATTTTGTTTCCAACCAGCTCATAGATTGTCCGAATGTCCAGTTGAGAGGCGAGCCCTGCCTGTACACTGTTAATGATGGCAAGTTCGAAATTGCGCTGCTCCAGGGTGAGATTGGATGCCTGGAGTTCCACGGTGCGTTCCTCCACCCTTTTTTCAAGGTTTGCATTCTGTTCCTCCAAGAGTGCATGGGCGTGACGTAACTCAGAATGGATCAGGCGTTCTTCATTGATCAGGCCTTCCTGAAAGCGGTAGAAAAGGATGAGCAAGGCCATGACAACCGTCAGTAGCATCAGGATGGTGGCGAAAGCTCCCCAGGGGGGACGCGAGATCAAGGTCGGCGTCAACAGCCCGAGGTTTGTTAGGAATGCAGATCCTGCTGCAAGCAGGCCGCTGAATGCACTGGTCAGGATGCCGGAGCGCTTACCCGCAAGGACCAGGATCAGGACAGGCATCACCAATAAATAGAGGGGGCCGGCTCCGTTCAGCCCCGTGTTCATCAGGTTTAGGATGCAGGCGGCATAACCGATCAGCCATAAGCCTCCAACCCGCACTGCGATAGGGATTCTGCGAAATACGGCCAGCCCGATCAGGAGAACTTCCACGATGGAGAAAGGGATGGCAATGGGCCATATCTCGGGTCTGGAATAAGCGTTGACGATGATGGCTGCAAGTGCGGGCAGGGATATGATCGCTGCGATCGTAAAGAAGCCGTTCAGAATGGACGTGCGCCATTGGCGCAACACTGTCTCCGTATCGTTTCCGATAACCGTATCCATGACACTGCCTCGCATTCAATTTCTAACCC
>CAYPJS010000070.1:0-2571 GCA_964411135.1 uncultured Anaerolinea sp. | reverse complement strand
GCTATGCGTGCCCCACAGGGGCGCTCCGCTTCGAAAAGAAAGGCACTCTTACTTGGTTGTTCTCAGACCACCTTGGTTCTACCAGGCTCTCAAGATTGAGCGGTTCAATACGCGTAAGTGGCGTCCGGCTTAAGGTTATTCCTGCTAACGAAGCACAATTGGCAGGTAAACCTTTCGGGGTTCTATCTCATGTGGAATAGCCATCTGGGTCACATTACCGTAGATATCGGCGGCGCGAATAATGATGACGTCTATAATCGGCCCGCCGGTCCATGCGTTGTAGTCGAAAATCCAGCCAAGGCCGTCGGTCAGGGCATCCTGGTAGCTGAGGCCACCATCAAGGCTGATTTTCACCCAGCCCACACCAGATCCGTCTGTGACCGTACCAGAGCAAGAACTATCACCCGCCGTGCCAGTAACATTAGGGTTGGTGCCATCGATAACAACCGATCTGGATTGTAGATTGCTGATATTCCCTGCCTCATCCACGGCACGGACCTCCACATTTACCAGTTCTCCATCATATAGCCAGGTGTTAACAGGAAACTTCCAGGTGTTGTCATTGCGGTTCAACAGTGCCGGTTGGAAAGGTCCACCATCGAGACTCACTTCAACAGCTCGCAGGCTTCCGGATGAGTCGAACACTGTTCCGGACAGGTAATTGGATGTCCTGGTAAGTTCTTCCGTTGTATTTTGAATTGACACAACCGGAGCTTCGCCATCTCCTCTAATCGTGATGCTGCTATCGGAGGTTTGCCCGTTGGAAGCCAAAACCCGCACCGTCCATTGGGTGCTTTGACCCGAAGACAAGGAGGCGGGTATGCTCAAAACATCGCGAAGGTTCCCCAGGTTCTCCCAGATACCATCGCCTCGGTTTACACTGATGGTCTGATCACAGGCCGTCGTGCAGCCAGCAAGATTGGTAAATATGGGCAGCACAAACGACCCTGGTCTGGCATATATCATGGAGCTTACCGCGCTAAACCTTACTTTCGCAACACTGTAATCAACGGTATAAGCGGTTGTAGCGGGTGGTTGCGGTACTGCCGGTATGCCCTGGTACTGAAGCTCGGCAGTGACGGGCACCTTGAATATGCCAGGCGATCCAGGTGTGATCGCCGAGACCGTGAAACTCACAGTTTCGGTAGTCTCTGGTGCAACGGTGATCGTCACCGTCCACTGGCTTCCGTCAACCGGACAGTCAACACAAACGGCGCCTTCATCCAGGCTGACAAAATGGAGTAGTTTTTCATCTCCACCGAGGTTCACAATCAATTTTTGTTGTTGGTAAGCAAGTACATCGGGATTGGTGACTGAAACCATCAGCTTCGTCTCACCGCCGGGCACCAGGTGAGTGACTACACCAGGATGTTCCAGGCTGACGATAGGGGCAATGCGCTGAACCGGCATATCAGAATAGGCACCAGTCAATGCAGACAAAACAATCGAATCTGTGAATGTGATTGCACCCGGGAGGATGGAATCGGTCGATGCACGAGCACCTGGTGGAATCACTGCAGCGACTCCATCAACGGTGTCAATATAAGCCAGCATCGCGACAAACGATGTGGGTCCTATGGCAAGCTCAGCCCGATTTAATGCGATCTCAGTGCCATTTCCAGTTGCGGTAAAGCTTAGCGGCTCTTCCACTTCCACCCATCCCGAAATAGTATTTCGGTACAACTTGAAAGAGGATGGCCCATCGACCACCAGGGCGGCTTCTGCCAGGAAAGGCAAGGTATGGGCAGGGCGGTCGATACCGATTGTAGTGTCAGAACCTCTTGGGCGGGTGGTATCGAGGTAAATCTCCAATCGCCGATCTGCAGACCAGCCACTGCCAGTGAAACCCATGTACAGCCAATTCTCATCCCATGTAGCCGTCAGCAATGCAGGTTTTAGATTGGCATAGGGATCATAATTGTTAACCATTCCAGAGGGATATTCTCCGGCATTGGTATCAAGCCAGCCATCCGCCAGGATCGCCGAGTAGGTTTGGCTTCGATTAACTCCAAATGGCCCGGCATGGGTGGTTTTTTGATTCCCTGCCGCATCGATTACACTGGCATGAGCGTACCATGCCCCGGGAGCATTCAGAGTTGCAGAGATCGTATGGCTGCCATCGATCGCGGAGACGGGGATGGTGGGGATCGTATCAGCGTTCTGATCAATAACCCCATACGCCTGAACGAGACTGCCCCGTTCAATTGTTACCGGCCAGGTGACGACCAGTTCCGGTAGGATATCCGTGCTCCACTGGTTGGTGGGCAGGTTGGCCTCCAGCACTGGTGTAGCTACCAGGCTGTCCAGACTCGTCGTCCGGAACTCGTGTTTTACATTACCAAAGGCATCGCGCACCACAGCCCGGAATGTGATGGTACGCAGGTCAGAACGCTCGATGGTCGAATCAGTAACAAAACCACCCACACCATCGGCTGTTAGTGGAAACCGCAGCCAATGTTCACCATCATAAACCCGCAAGGATTGAACAGTAGCTGCCGGGTCTATATTACCTTGCAATGTTACCCGCAATAGGCCTTCTTTGGTGATATCCAAAACTTCGAACCCCAGGCT
>CAYPJS010000069.1:0-2970 GCA_964411135.1 uncultured Anaerolinea sp. | reverse complement strand
GGAATGACCAATCAGCGGGTATTACTCACCCCAGAGACACGGAGAGCAATAAGATTCCAATATCGAACTCTCCGCACCCCCTGTGACCCTGTGGTGATTGATCCTACCCGGATTTTACCGGGTGGTAATTCTTCAGCCATGCGGCGTGAAGGGATGCCGCTTCTTCCGCGTCGATCTCATGCACCCCCGCCCCCATGGCGCGCGCCATCCACAGCGTGCGCGCGGTTGCCTCGACCGCCAGGCTGGCATCATAGGCTGCAGCCAGGTCTCTGCCGACGGTCACCAGCCCGTGGTTCGCCAGAATGACCGCCGGCCGAATATCGGCTATGCGCAAAGCCTCGTCGGCAAGCAGCTGTGTACCAGGCCGCGCATAAGGCGCCACCGGCACTGGCCCGCCGAGCAGCATGGCAGCCTCCGTCAGCAGCATGGGCAGCGGCTGGCCGGTCACGCTGAACAGAGCAGCATACGGCGCGTGCGAATGGACCACTGCCCTCACCTCCGGCTGCGAGTGGTAAAAAGCCAGGTGCAGCGGCAGCTCGCTGCTGGGCTTCCACTCCCCCTCGACCAGCTCTCCGTCCAGATTGACCACCGCGATATGCTTGATCAGCAGCCGGTCATAGGGGATGGCGGTGGGCGTGACCGCGATCAACCCGCTGACCTCATCCCGGGCAGAGATATTGCCCTGAGCGCGCCGGGCGATGCCGTCCGCCACCATCTGCCGCGCAAACGACCAGACCTGTTCCTTCAATCCGCGCGGGAAAGGCATCAATCCGCCTCTGCTTTGAGCAGCACGCCGTTGCCCGAGGGGTCGCGCACCAATTTCCCGCCGTCGAAATCCTGCATGGATATAGCGGCATCCTCAACCCGGCTGACCACCTCAGCCAGTGCAGCCGCATTCGGCAGCAGCAGCTCAAAGTAGCGCAGCCCGGCTGCATCCGTAGCTGCCGGGGCAGAACCGCGGCTGTTCCAGGTGTTCATGCCAATATGGTGGTGGTAGCCGCCGGCTGAGATGAAGGCAGCCTGACTGCCGTAACGCTGCACCAGGTCGAGCCCGAGTACCTGGGTATAAAACTGCTCGGCCGGTGAAATATCGCTGACCTGCAAGTGGACATGCCCCATGCGCGTGCCCGGATCGATGCCGCGCCAATCTTCCAGCTTGCCCTTGAGCTCGAAAAGCAGCCGTTCCAGATTGAGCGGGTCCGTCACCATGGCCAGCTCACCCGTTTCATCCCGCGGCCATTCTGAGACGGGCCGGTCGCGGTAGAGTTCGATGCCGTTACCGAGCGGGTCCGCCAGGTAAAGCGCCTCGCTCACACCGTGGTCCGAGGCACCCTGCAGACCGTAGTTGGCTTCGGCCAGCTGGTAGAGGATGCGCGCCAGTTCGAAGCGGCCCGGCATGCGGATGGCCATGTGAAACAGGCCGGGCAAACGCGGGTTGAGCGGTGCACCTGACGCGGCACTTAGCCGGACCAGCGCCTTCCCCCCTGCCCCAAAGCTGCGCCAGCCGTCAGCGGCGGGAAGCTCGGTCATGCCGAGGAAAGAAGTGTAGAAGCGGGCGGCGCGCTCAAGGTCGGTGACGGCCAGGGCAACTGCGCCGATACGGGTTTCGGGATGGATTTTTGTGCTCATGCAAGGCTCCTGTGCAGTGTCGATACGGATAAATGGATTAAACTACGCGAATAAACTATACGCATTGTTATTTACTTGGCCCCTGCCCTTTCTTGTGCTTTGGTTTTGCAATCCCAAGAACTTCAGGCGGGAACTCGAGATTCCAGTCGTAGCGCGGGCTGCGCGACGGGCTTTTGTAATCCGATAGATCGATTTTACCGGATTCAAGGTCGCTGATAAAGCGCGCCAGCGCCAGCGTCACCAGCTGGCTGGCAGGCACGCGCTGATCTTCAGCCAGACCCTTGATCTTCTCGCGCAGGGCAGGCGGCAGGTCGTAGGTGGCGCGTGCATCCCGGCGGGACTGGATCTTGGCGCGCTCGCGCGCTTTTTTCTCGCGTTCTTTACGCGGCAGGGCGGCATCGGAGCGCTGGCGTTCCAGGCCGGTGAGCAGTTCGGCTACGGCCGGGTCGATGACGGTACGGCGTGCGGGCTTCGGTTCAGGCATCCACGACCTCCAACAATCGTTCGAGAACTTGACGGTAGCCGCCGATCCGCTGGCGGTTTTCGATGTAGCCGGTCATTGCCGGGCTGTCAGGAGAATACTCCCAGGGGGTGCGTCCATAGGCCGAGGACTCGCGCACGCGGGTGTCCTGCGGAATCGGCGGCCAGACGTGCCCGCCAAAGGCTTTGATAATTTCCTTGAACTGGGCCAGGGTCTCGCGGGTGGTGCGGTCGAAGAAGGTGGGCAGGATGCTGAAGCCCTGAAAACCGTGTCCGCGCTGACCGACCTCGCCCATGGTCAGCAGAATCTCCTTGACCCCGTCCACAGCCAGCGCGTCCAGCCGGGTGGGGATGACGACCCAGTCGCAGGCTACCAGGCCGTTGACGTGCAGCACGTCCAGCGAAGGGGCCATATCCATCAAGATACAGTCATAATCAGCCTGGCGCAGGATGTCCGCCAGGATGTTCTCGCGGAAATCGGAAAGCGTGATGTGGCGCTTGACGGTCTCGGAGCGCTTGTCGCCGGGCAATACGTCTAGGTTGGGGCGGGCGTTCTGCACGGCGGACCAGAGCGGTTCATCCAGGCAGATCAGGCGGTAAAGCCCGGGCGCTTTATCCAGGCCCAGGGAGTAGGCGGCGTGCCCCTGCGGGTCAAGATCCACCAGCAGGGTTCGGCGTCCGCGCAGGGCCAGGCCGTGGGCAAGTGTAACCGCGGTAGTGGTTTTCCCGACGCCGCCTTTTTGATTGGCAAATGCAATGATTTTCATAAGCTTTGTTGTAGAGTCCGATGAATAGAAAGGAATAAAACCACAGAGATCGTAAAGAAGGCAGAGATCCCCTCTTTTTATAACCCCTTTATGC
>CAYPJS010000068.1:0-31165 GCA_964411135.1 uncultured Anaerolinea sp. | reverse complement strand
CCAGGCTTTTCGCAGCAGTTCATAGACCTGGTTTGGATCAGTAACATTGCGCAGCACAACCAAAGGCGTGGAAGGATCGGCACCGCGGATCTGGATATCACCCAGGCTCATGATCCGCTCCCCCACCGATTGAGTAATGTCGATGTCCTGAATACGTACCAATTCAAAGTTCTCGTAATCTTTCCCGATTATTCCCTTTGATATTTTGATCCGCTCGCTGGTAATAACATATGCCTCGATCAATGAAAGGAACGGTCGTCCTTTCCAGATGATTACTTCTTCTCCCTCTAACGCAGGTGTAGGCTCCTCTTTCTGGTAAATCTCGTCCAGAATTTCGTTGACGACCACCAGGCTTTCTTCTGCCATTGCCTCCACCAGCCTTGCCTGCTGCTCAGGATTCAACGCAGACACATCCACACCGCTGCTGGCTACCGATTTCCAGACCGCACTCTTTAATCGCGCCCGATACTGCTCGATGGACATCTCTATTCCTCCTCGTGGGACTCAAAAACAGTTTTTACACTGGCTTAATTATCATCATTATACTGGTTTCCAGATCCATAGAGACTGGCAAGGTCATTCGATGATGATATCGATCTGGTCCTCGCCTTCGATCATTTGCTGTGGTTGGCGCCCGTCGGATGCGCTGACAGCAATCAGTTCCTTAATCCCCTGCACATTGTAGCGGTCAAGCGCGGTCGATATCCGCCCGGGGCCGTGCAGGATGGCGTTAATCAAGCCTAAGGGCAGTGTCAGTTCGCTTTTCACATCCTGGCTGACGAAATCACTGACACGGATTCGCACCAACTTCTGGTTTGAAACTTCATCATGCGAAGCAAGCTTTCCCCAGGTACCGCCATTGATGATTTTGAGTTTCTGATCGGCATCCTCGGCGGTAATAGCCCCTTCCTCAAGATTCTGGATTATCGCCAGGCGGTCGTCAATGATTTTATAGCGGTAGCGTCCTGCGCGCGCCTCAAGCCAGAAATATCCGCCAGCAGCCACCAACCCCAGAACGCCTGCCAGGAACCAGACCCAGTCGGGGTTGAAGTTGTCCATGACCAATCCCGCCAGCAGCGGGCCGATGGCAAAGGGTATCAGCCAGGTAAAGCCGTATACTGCCATGTAGCGCCCGCGCATATCCTCGGGCGCCATGCGCGCCACGATCGCCTGGCTCACAGGGCTGACAAACATCTCACCGACTGTAATAATGGCCATCGCAACCAGGAACAATGGGAATACCGCCACGAACCCGTACATGGCAAATCCGATGGCATACATAAGCGTTCCAACCGTCATGATGATCAAAGGCCGGTAGCGGCTAATCCAGCGCGTGATCGGAAACTGGAATAAAACCACCATGGCTGCATTCAAACTCAGGATGTACCCAAACCCTTGCTCCGGGACACCATGATTATCCCGCAGGTAAACTGCAAGCGTGGTATTCATCTGCATGTAAACCAGCACCATCAATACAGAGGCAATCAGGAAGCCCAGGAAGGCACTGTCGCGAACCACATGAAAGTAGCCCTTGAAGGTCTGACCAAGGCTTTCCTGGACCCCATCAACTTCCTTGGGCTTGAAGGTCTCCTTCAGGGCGATGAACAGAATTACCGCGAAAATGACACTGGTTGTGGCATCGGTGATAAATAGGATTAAGTAAGATTTGGCAGCCAGGAAACCACCGATTAACGGACCGATTGTGACCGCCAGGTTGGCTACCACGCGAATAATGCCGAATCCCTGAGCCCGCTGCGACTCTGGCAGCATGTCTGCCACAAGTGACTGGTAGGCAGGACCGGCAACGTCCGAGAGAATGCCAACGACAAGTGTTACCACCAGAAATAAGGGCAGCTGGTCGATTACACCCATCAGCACCGATGACAGTCCGCTCATAGCCAGACCGAACAGCAATATTTTTTTGCGGCCCCAGCGGTCTGTTAGGGCACCGCCAATCATACTGCCGATAAAGCTGGAGATCGCGAACATGCCAAAGATCAACCCTACCTGGGTCATGTCGATGGCAAATTTTTTGGTCAGATACAGTGAAAAGAAGGGAAACAGTAACGCCCCGCCCAGGCGGTCAATGAACATACCTGCGACGAGGATCCAGAATTGTTTCGGAAATTCACTGTAAAGCGATTGAATCCTGGCTTTGATGCTTTTCTTTGCTTGTGGCTTTACGGTGTCTTGCATAAAAACCCCGTTAACAAATAGGATGGAAGGGAATAAGATTTGTCTTTCACAACCAGTATGATTTTAGTGCACCAGGAACGCTACTATCAATAAATAGACCTTACCCATTCGGGTAAGGTCGTTTTTTCCGGATTTCTCCGGTCAAGAGCTTACTTCGAACGAAGGTTATTTACTCGGCAGGAAGCGGGTAACGGTGGTTTTACAAACAGGGCAGGTACCTTTTACCATCTGGCGGCCAGTTGTGGTTTGGGTGATAACGCCACCTTTAACATCGCGCTTGGTTCGGCATTTTACACAGTATCCGTTAAAGTCCATGTTGTCTCTCCTTTTGTTTGTTTTGAACGAATCTAACTATATTTTACTACTCATGTCAAGAATATTGGCGAATTTCACGCCCACGGAAGCCCATTTTAGTCGATTTATTAGGGATTTTGCAAGGATTTTTCCATTTTGATACAATTTTTGGGGAAAAATATGATCATTTTGGGCAATTTAAAGGTCTACAGGGTATCAGGAGAGCATATGTTCGCATCCATCACAATGACAATCGACCTTCCGGTCTATCCCGAAAGGGTTTTTCGCGCCTGGTTAGATTCCTTCGAACACAGCCAGTTTACAGGTCAGCCAGCCCAGGTTGATCCGAAGGACAACCTCCATTTCGAAACCCTCGGCGGGAGCGTAAGGGGAAAATATATATCGGTTTCGCCATTTGATAGGATTGTTCAGACCTGGGAGATGGCTGAATTCCCCCAGAATGCACCGGATGCCAGAATAGAGTTTCGTCTTGAACCAACCTGCACTGGTACTGAACTAAAAATAAATCAGACGGGGGTAGAAATGACCCAGACCCGCCGCATGATGGAATGGTGGGATAAAAAGTATTTTCACCCCATGCGGGCGTATTTTGACAATCTGGCAGGCGACCTCCCTGCCGATGAGGGGGACGGCTAAGATTTATCTGTGATGAATGATGCCAGCCAAGCGTTTGACTGCGGTCTCGATCTCCTCCGGCGGCAGCGTACAGAACGGAATGCGCAAGAAACGCTCGCCATCGGCCGGATTGGTGAAGAAGGCACGACCATCGGTGATTTTTAAACCGACAGCAGCAGCATCCTTCATTAACGAGTCCATGGCATTACCGGGCGGCAGGGTTAAACCAATGAAGAACCCGCCGTCCGGTTTGGGGTAAATCACATCGGGCATGTAGCGGTCAATGGCAGTCGCAAGTGCAGTCAGGCGCGGTGCATAGACTTTTTTCAGCCGCTCAATATTGGTATCGAACAATCCCTGCCGCATGTACTCATAGACAATTGCCTGGGTCGGCGACGGAGAAGCCAGTGTGCTATCGATACCCCACTTGACCAGTCGGCCGATTATTTCTTTTGATCCCATCGCCCAGCCGACCCGCAGCCCGGGTGCCAGTAATTTGGATACTGAGCAGAGGTGTACCACACGGTCGGGTGCAAAAGAATAAAGCGTCGGCAGGTCCTGCCCGTGGTAGCGCAGCAACCGGTATGGCGAATCTTCGATGACGATGAAATCGTATTCTTCAGCCCAGCGTGCCACCTGCTGACGTTTTTCAACACTGGTCACCGTCCCTAACGGGTTGTGAAAGTCGGTAATGGTATAAAAAAGCTTCGGATGGTGGGCGATTATGGCTTTTTCAAGTGCCTCGAGGTCAACGCCATCCTGCTCCATAGGAATCCCGACAATTTTTGCGCCTGTTCGTTTGAAAAGTGTGTTGGCACGGTCGTACGTCGGCGACTCGGTTAAGGCGCAATCTCCAGGCTGAAGAAATATCGAGGAGAGGAAATTTACAATTTCAAGCGAGCCGTTGCCAGTAAAAATCTGATCCTGGGGCACCCCCATGCGTTCAGCGATAATCTGCCGCAATGGGGCATAACCCGGGACAAAGTTGTAAGTAAGCACCTGCCCGCCGTCGCGTTCGAGCGCAGCTGCCAGACAGACCTGAATCTCTTTGATCGGAAAAACTTCCGCTGGCGGAACCCCTCGGGTGAGGTTGATAATGGAATTTTCCATGCAGATCCTTTCACGATGTGACAGCCGGGAGGAATCCCCCTTTGAGTATAGCAAAGTTCAATCCGGCAGGATGTCACCGGTACGTCAAAGGATTGTCACCCGATTTCTTGATGGATGTCAGGGCTTCAGCCGCAGATTGCTTCTGGCGGGTCCCGGTCCATCGCTTCCAGATGAAAGCCGTTTTCCAGGTTACCGGCAGGAAGCCCGAAATAAAATGCAGCCAACGGTTCACAACCCCCGGGATATAAATCGCTTGACCTGCAAGTGTCTTTTGGATTGCGCGGTAAGCCACATGCCCGACATCAGCCATTACAAACTGACCAATTATGCCCTGACGCTGCAGTCCACGGATGGATCGTTCACTCGTGGGCATGCCGGACGGGCATAAGACTGTAACTGAAACTCCTTCAGATCGGAGCTCAGTACGCAGGGCAAGCGAATAATCTATAATGAAGCGTTTTGTGGCAGCATAGATTGCCTTTACAGGCATCGGGTAAAAGCCCGCCATACTGCTTATATTGAGGATATAAAATCGGGAGTCTTTCACCCTGCGCCGCAGCGCTTGACTCGTCATTTCCACACCCGTTTCGACATTAAGGCGCAGAATCGTGCGCAGCTCGTCGACGCTTCGTTCCGTAAAGAGTCCTTCGTACTCCATACCGGCTACGTTAATCAAAAAATGGAAGCACAGCCCAAGCCGATCAATAGTCTGCCACAGCGCATCACGTTCTTGATCGCTGGTCAGATCTGCTCCCTGACTAATGACTTCCACGCCGTACATCCGGCGCATCCCTTCAGCCAGAGGTTCCAGTAAATCCAGGCGGATATCGGATAAAAACAAATTCCATCCGCGGGAGGCGCACTCGGCAGCCAGCGCCTTCCCCAAACCGCCTGCCGCAGCGGTAATTAAGACAAAGGATTTATCAAGAGGCGAAGCCGGATCATCTATTGGTTTCATTTGTCATGGTAGTTTCAGGTCGGGTATACTATTTCTAAATTTTACTATCCATCGAAGCCTGGAAGGGGTCAAATTGACACTTCAACCCGATCTGAATGGGAAAACGATCCTCATCACAGGTGCCACAGCCGGCATTGGATTGTCTGCTGCCCAAACCCTGGCCGGAATGGGTGCTTCGATCCTGGGCGTCGGTCGTTCTGAAGAACGCTGTGCGTTGGCCGCAGCCGAGATTCAGCAGAAATATCCATCCAGTAGAGTCCACTTTTTTACAGCTGATCTGGCCTCCCAGCGGCAAATCCGCCGGCTTGCAGAGGAAATAATCGCATATGTGACTGCCCATCATTCAGGGCAGCTGGATGTATTGGCAAACAACGCGGGCGTGGTGTCAAGCTGGTACACATCCACAGAAGATGGTTACGAGATGCAATTTGCAGTCAACCATCTGGCACCTTTTTTGCTGACTTACCTGCTCCAGCCTTTACTACAGGCCGCACCAGGAGCGCGCATTCTCACCACCAGTTCACGCTCCCACCGTACCATGCGCATCTTTTGGAATGACATTATGCTGCGCCGGTTTTATAACCCGCTGCTTGCTTACAAGCAATCCAAACTGGCGAATGTGCTTTTCACCGTTGGATTGAATCAAAGACTCAACGGCTCTACCAATATCCGTGCCTATGCAATTGACCCTGGTCTGGTCAATACCCATATCGGGACCAAGAACAACTCCGGGATTGTCCAGTGGGTTTGGAACCTGCGGCGGCAAAAAGGTGCTCATCCTGAAGATGGCGCGAGAACGCTGGTATTTGTGGCCAGTGAACCCGAGCTGAAGCCTCCAGAAGGCTTGTACTGGCGCAACTGCCAATCGATACCACCCAGCCGCTATTCCCAGCGGCTCGATGAGGTACAGCGATTATGGGACCTGTCTGAACGCTTATGCGGCCTTGACGGGCGCATGAGGGGGTAAAGTCCTACATGCTTCCCTAAAAAATGTGAATAGAGTCCTACTGCCAGACGCAGCCCGGTATGATATATTTTTCGAAGTGGCAGTTTGCAGGCGCACTTAAGCGCAGCAGAAAACCACGGCCGATACCGGTTCCTGGAAGATAATTGGCGACGGCCCGCGACATATCAGATTTTATAGATTTGAAAGGTGTTTCTATGATAATCGTAACGGACCGCGCTGCCGACCTGGCCCCTGACCAAATTTCCGGGCATAATATCTATTTTGCCAGCCTGCGTATTACCCTGGACAACCGCACTTATGAAAGCGGAATCGATCTCGACAGCGAGACCTTTTATAAAATGTTGTCCGAGACTGACAGCTTCCCGACCACGTCGCAGCCCTCTGCGGGCGAGTTTGCAGCTTTGTACCATAAACTGGCTGAAACTGGCGAACCGATCCTATCGATCCATATCTCCTCCGGCTTGAGCGGCACCTATAACGCAGCCGTTGCCGGCGCACAGATGGCGCCCGAAGCCAATGTCACCATTTGGGATAGTAAAACCCTTTCCTGCCCCTTAGGCTGGCAGGTGGAAACCGCCGCCAGGATGGTCAAAGCCGGCGCAACAATGGATGAAATTCTTTCCAGGTTGGAAGTAATGCGTGAGAACGTCGACGGGTTATTTACGCTGGATACCCTGAAATACCTTATCCATGGCGGCCGCATCAGTCACATTAAAGGCTTGCTGGCGTCTGTGCTCAATATCAAACCCATCATTGGTATCGATAAAATTCATGGAAAATATATTCAGCTGGCACGCAATGTCTCAATGAAGCGTTCGATCCAGGCCCTCACGGATGTCGTCGCAGACAAATTCCCTGGCGAAAAAAAGCTTCGTGTCCAGCTTTTGCACGGCTATAATCCCGAAGGCATCGCGTATCTGCGTGAAAAGATGGCAGAAAAATTTGACTGCGTCTGGCTGCCGGTTGTGACCGTCGCCCCGGTACTGGGTGCGCACACGGGTCCAGGGTTGATCGGTCTTTCAGTCGGACCGGCATCCCTTTTCGAGTTCTAAGCCTGGGCTATTTACCAGCGGATTTTGATTTCCTCAGGTAAACAAACCAGTAAACGAGACCTACCATCACGACCCCGCCGATGATGTTTCCGAGCGTCACGGGTAAGAGATTCGAAACCAGGAAATTGCCGACTGTGAGGTGACTGAAATCCTGGGGGGTGCGCTGAATCAATTCGAAAAATTCCGCGGGCGCAAATCCTTTGATCAGGAGCCCGATCGGAATAAAGTACATATTCGCAATGCTGTGTTCAAAACCAGCCGCCACAAACGCGGTGATGGGCGGAATGATGGCCATTATCTTGTCGGTGGTGGACCGCGCGCTGTATGTCAGCCAGACAGCCAGGCAAACCAGGGCATTGCACAATAACCCAAGCGCCAAGGCCTCCACAAATCCGAGACTGGTCTTGGCTTCAGCGATGTTAAGCATGTTTAATCCGACAGCACCGCCACCAAACTTGTAATGTCCACTCATAAAGATCAAAATTGCGGTACCAAGGGAACCAGCGAAATTGCTAAAATAAACGATACACCAGTTACGCAGCAGCGCGCTCAAATGAATTTTGTGGTTCGCAAAAGCCATCACTACCAGCATATTGCCTGTGAATAACTCGGCTCCGCCCACAATGACCAGGATCAACCCCAGGGAAAAAGACAATCCGCTGAGCAATCGCACAATCCCATAAGGAAGCACGCCCTGTGTACCGGCGGATACGGTGGTGGCAAAAATTGCGCCTAGAGCGATAAAAGCGCCTGCCAGCACCCCCAGTACGGCCAGAGTCCAAAAATCGGCCTTAGCCTTGGTAATGCCCAATTGTTCCGCTTTTGCCGCCATGGCTGGCGGAAGCGGAGCGTCGAAGGATATCGTATCGCCGCTGTTCATGCACCCTCCGATCTTGATCTAGGTTGGCTCTCCAGGTGGTTTGTCTTCCCCGAGGCCGGCGAATATTCAGTTTTCACTCCAACGGTACCGTTTAATTTTTCCCCAGTAAAGGAAGTAATACCTGAGGGAAATCAGTGATGATGCCATTTACGTTCGCCTGGATCAGACCTTTCATTTCAGATGCATCATTCACAGTCCAAACATTAAACCTGACACCAGAATCGCTCATCTCTTTGAGCTGCTTATGACTCCAAACGGAACCCTCTGGATTGACATATCGGGTGTCAAACTCGGCGAGATATTCCTCAAGATTGCGAATGACATCCTCGGTTAATAGTTGAATGGGGATGTTGCGGGTCAATCCCTGAACCTGCGCCAAATAGCTGTGCGCAAATGATGAAATTACCACTTGCCTTCCGTCATCCATCCCAAGTTCTTGAACCAGCGCCACGGTTTTCTCCACCGCAAGTTTTCCGGTCAAAGCATCCGGCTGTTCCTTGATTTCAATATTGACAGTCCAGTTATTGCCCTTCGTGTACTCCAATGCTTCGCGCAGAGTCGGAGCTTTTTCTCCTACATAGGATTTTTGATCTTCCACCGAAACATTCCCTGCCCTGATTTGTTTGAAGGGGTCTTTCACATTAAACCAGCTCCCGCAATCCAACCGGCGGATTTCCTCCAGCGTGAAATCGTAATTATTCCAGGGCTGACGGTCAGGAAATATTTCCTCAACGTTGCAGGTACGATCCAGGGTGTCGTCATGCATTATGAAAAGCTGACCGTCTTTGCTGACCGACACATCCAACTCCCACATGTCGGCACCAATTTCAAAGGCCTTTCGGGCAGCAGCGAGGGTGTTTTCTGGGGCAAGGCTCCTCGCTCCGCGGTGGGCAATAACCAGGGGTGTATTGGACGTCATAGGCTCCTCACGGGGTGATGAAATGCCAGGATCGGTTTGATTCGTGGAATCTGGCACCTCTTGACGTAAAATTTCACGAGAACAGGCTGTAAAAAATAAGCAAATTATTATTCCAGCAAGAGTTTTACTTTTCAAAAGAGGCATGGGCTCAACTTAATTATAGTGGTGATCCTGCCTTTGAATAAGATGGGGATTACTCAGAATACCATTTCAAGTTTCATTGTTCCAGATTATTCCTTCAGATCCGGATCGGGAGTGACCACGATCTCCAGGCCGGTTTCTTCGAGCCCGCCGCGGAAATCTTCATCGAAACCATGATCCATGACCAGGATATCAATTTTTTCGATGGGCGCAGTTACAACATCCGCGACTTTGCCTAACTTGGAATGATCCGCAACGACGATTCGTTTCTCGCGCGTCCTGTCGATCATGACACGGGCAACTTCGGCTTCCTGCAAGACAGGGGTGGTGAAGCCGTACTTCTTACTCACGCCATCCACCCCAATAAAGCATTTGGTGGCGTTGAATTGGTGCAGCGCCATTATACTGAGCGGTCCGACCATTGAATTTGACTGTTCGCGGTAGGTCCCGCCAATCAGGATCAATTCGATATCAAGACCCCAGGTCTCACTGGTGGCGCGGACATTGCTGGTAATGACCCGCAGGTTTTTCTTTCCCGCCAGATGGTGGAAAATTTGGAGTGTCGTAGAACCGCTGTTGATGAACAGCGTATCCCCATCCTCTACTAACTCCGCGGCGGCGGCTCCGATTGCCCGCTTTTCCTCTTGATTGATTCGGTCTTTCTCAGTGAAGAGCGGTTCGTTACGGATATGCGGGGTATAAATTGCCCCTCCGTGCATACGCTCCAGAATACCTTCCCGTTCCAGGTGTTCAAGATCGCGCCGAATCGTCAATTCCGAGACTTTAAGAAGTTCTGAAAGTAGATTGACACGCAGTGTGCCGTTTTCACGAATGATGTCTTGAATCCGCTTGTGCCGTTCAGCTGGTAAATAGCCTGAGGACTTTTTCAATGCTCTCTCCCCTTTAATTTAATTCCCTAATGTTCATTATAGATGGAATAATTTGAAGGTCAATCTTGCTTTATGATCATTTTTTTGTTCGTTTTTGCGTGATTAGCCAAGATTCTTTTAAGGTCATCACAAAGGAATAAATACTCCGATACTTCCTCAAAAAAAACAATGGGTATCAACGTTCTCACTCTAATCCCGCCGCGCTCGATGATCATTTCGGATAAAATAACCGTATGGACAACTGGATGAATTATCAATCTCCATTTTCCTGGCGTTACGCCAGCCAGCCGATGCGGCGTATTTGGAGCGAACATCACAAACGCGAAGTCTGGCGGAAAATCTGGCTGACGTTGGCAGAGGTGCAGATGGAATATGGTCTGGTGGGCGGCGACCAGGTGGAGGATATCCGCGCCCACGCCGATCAAATAAATCTCCCCCGCGCCCTGGAAATCGAAGCAGAAATTCACCACGATTTGATGGCAGAGTTGAAAACCTTTGCCGAACAGTGCGCGGTCGGTGGCGGAGTGCTGCATATCGGCGCCACATCCATGGACATTGAGGACAATGCAGATATCCTGCGCATGAAGGAAGCTCTGGTTTTAATCCTGAAGCGATTAGATGAAGTCCTGCTCGCCTTTGCTGATCGCATTCAAGAAACCGCGGCTGTGCCAAGCATGGCATTCACCCACCTGCAGCCGGCTGAACCAACCACCCTGGGCTACCGCCTTGCCAGCCATGCTCAAGACCTGTTGAACTGCCGGGATGCCCTGCGTTCGGAGGGGGTAGAAATTCGGGGGAAAGGTTTTAAAGGCGCGGTTGGAACCGCAGCCGCCTACGTTGATTTAATCGGATTGGACAATTTCCAACCGTTCGAGGAACTTCTCAGCCGCCGTCTCGGGATCAAATTCTTCCCGGTCACGACTCAAACATACCCGCGCAGTCAGGATTACCGCCTGGTAAGCGCATTAGCCGGATTGGGTGCCGTACTTTCAAAATTCGCATTCGATCTGCGTTTACTGCAATCACCCCCGATAGGTGAGTGGGCAGAGCCCTTCGGCAAAAAACAGGTGGGCTCGTCTGCTATGCCTTTCAAACGCAATCCGATTAATGCCGAGAAAGTAGACTCGCTCGCCCGCCTGCTGGGCGGGTTGCCAAACATTGCCTGGCAAAATGCATCTCAGTCGCTGCTCGAACGTACACTGGATGATTCAGCCAACCGCCGCAGCCTTCTGCCGGAGGCTTTCCTGATCACCGATGAATTATTGGGTGTAACCCTGCGCTTGATTAGAGGTATGCAATTTAATTTATCCGCCATAAAGCGCAATCTTGAAAACTATGCGCCTTTCGCCGCCACGGAGCGGATTTTAATGGCATTAGCGCGTGCGGGGGCAGACCGTCAGGTCATGCATGAAAAGTTGCGAGGGTATTCAATAACTGCCTGGGATGCTGTCCAGGCTGGAAAACCAAATCCTTTAATGGCGTTATTGCAGGCTGATACCGACGTGAGTGCCCTGTTGGGATCAGACCAGGTCGCAGCATTATTCGATGTCGCTGGTTATACCGGTATTGCAGAGCAACGCGCCAAAGAAATTGTCGATCTCATCCAGGATGCCGCCCGTTCGGATTAGTCAGGCAATGGATGTCAATTATTAATCCCCCGAACCTGAATCCTGTTCAGCGGGGTTATAAAATGATGATAAATTAGTATTACAATTATTGTTTGTATAGGGTTGTCCCCTGCAGAGGAATTAACGAGTTCTTATCCATTGAAATACCGCTTATCGCGTGGTTGTTTATAAAATATTGAGAAACGGGGATGTGGGCACTTTCTATGGCAAACGAGCTATCCGCAAACGGTTCCGAAAACTATCCCTCAGGTGAACCAGAAAAAAATGTAATTGAGGAACGCCTTGCGATCAGTCGCGTAAAGCTTGGTGAGGCAGCCGAGCTTTTCCACAGCATTCGGCACGCACATAGTTTGACTCAAATAATCCAGACCCTGACCCACACCCTGCCAACCATCCTGGAGGCTTGCGTTTGCGGTTATATCACCTGGGTTCATTCGCCAATGATGGGTGTGAGGTGGGAAGCAGTAGCCGGCGAAAAAGCCGGAGAGTTGGAGCTTTCACGCCTCAAGGTTGATCCCGAAGTTTCGGCGATCCTGAAAACTTCAGAGGTGCTGGTTTTCGACGCAGGGAGTAAATCCATTCCTTTTGAACTCGCCGCAGTCATGGAACAGGCAGAGTGCAGCAGCATTCAACTCCTTCCTGTTTTCCATGAAGGGATTATCCGGGGAAAAATCCTGATCGGCAGGGACGCTAGCCGCCCATCCTGGTCTCAGGATGAAATAAACGCTGGAAACGAGATTGTGGAGCTGGCTTTAACAATTTACGGTCTCCGCAACAACCTGGCAACCGCAGAGCAGCACAACCACGAGCTTGAGAGGGTCTTCCTCGCCAGCCTTGACCTGGCTGCCACGCTCAATCCGGAAGACGTTTTACATAACATCTTAAAAAATGCTTTAGCATTGCTGCCAGGCGCACATGATGCCCACATCTTCTATTACGATGGCGATAAGCTTTCCTTTGGTGCTGCAATGTTTAAGGATGGCTCGACCGGCAAAGAATGGGCATCACCGCGAGAAAACGGTCTGACCTATACGGTTGCACGCAGCGGCGACATCATCGTCGTTGAGGACATGCGCAATCACCCACTCTATTATGGCACACCCCCATCCTGGGAGGGCGCTATCATTGGGCTGCCGTTGAAAATGAAAGGCTTTGTCATTGGCGTAATGACCGTTGCCTTGCTCGAACCGCAGTCTTTCCAGGAAAACCTCTTACGACAGCTGCGGCTGCTGGCAGAGCAGGCAGGCATCGCCATTCAGAATGCCCGCCTGCACAACATGATCCAGGAAGAAGCCCACACCGATTGGCTGACAGGTTTGCCCAACCGGAGGGCCTTTGAGTTGACTGTCGGGCGGTTGGTCGAGCAGGCTAAGCTTACCGGGGAAGAATTTACACTAATGATGATCGACCTTGACCACTTTAAAAGCATTAACGACACCTATGGGCATCTCGTCGGAGATGACGCACTAAGAATTATTGCCTCAAGACTCCAGGCTAGGATCCGGAAAACCGATTTTCTGGCGCGCCTGGGTGGTGATGAATTTGCCATCCTGTTTCCCCGCACCCGCATTGACGAAGCCTACGCAATTGGCATTGCCCTTCAGCAGGAAACCTCGGGCTGCGATCTTCATTTGCCGGACGGGAAATTCGGGTGTGTTTCCATTTCGATCGGTCTGTCGAATTATCCAAAGTCGGGGCTAACATCTGACGAACTGCTGGCGGCTGCCGATACCAATATGTATGTGGACAAAGAACGGGTCTGACTGTTTTCCACCTGCACGGTTGGTATAATAAATAATTCTTACACAATGAGGCTGTATTGATGCAGACCAATCTGACCCGTTTCATTCTTTCCAGTCCAAAGCGGCTGGCACTACCCCTTGGAATTTACCCGGGGCTGCAGCTGACCGGAAAAACCGTCGCGAAAGTCGCACATGATTTTCTAATTCAAGCCAACGCAAGTTTTGCACTGGCAGAGCGCTATCATTCCCCCTTTCTGCAAACTGCTATGGATATTAGCGTGGAAGCCGAGACCTTTGGGGCACAAATAGACTTTGACGCAGAAGTTCCTGTTGTCTCTGGCAGATTGATCACTCGCCGCGAGGATGTGTCGATGTTATTTCAGCCCAAGGTTGGGCATAAGCGCACCATCGTACCGCTATCGGTAATTCCCGAATTAAAAGACCGCATCGGTTTTGACAACCGTTTCATTCTAGGAAGCATGTCCGGACCTTTTACCCTGGCAGGGCTTTTATTTGGCCTGGATGAGTTAATAGCTCTTACCGATTCTGATCCGGCTTTCGCCTTGGACTTGTTAAAACTAGCAACCAATTATCTGGTGCGCTACGCTGAAGCACAGCGCGGCGTAGGAGCTGACGGCATAATCATGGCTGAGTGCTCGGCAGGCATGTTGAGCCCTCAAAAATGCGCGAAATTCTCGACACCCTTCGTTCGCCAGATTATCGAATCTTTACAGACGGACACCTTCAGTTTTATTTATCACAACTGCATGGCTACCCTGGATCATCTGGATGACATCCTGCGGGATGGTGCAGCCATTCACCATTTCGGTTCCAGCATGGAATTCCCGGCTGCGCTGCAGCGGGTCGATGGGGAAACCGTCCTTGCTGGAAATTTAGATGCGGCAGAAATCTTGACCAAAACAAACCCGGACCAGGTTTATGAGCAGACGCTGAATTTGCTGCATGCTACTGCCGGGTATAAAAACTTCTTGGTCTCGTCCAACTGCGATCTAAGTTTGAACACGCCCATCCCCAACCTGGACGCGTTCCATAAAGCTCTAACCGATTTTAACGGGGTATAACCCTAAAAGTCCTTATCGCCTGCGTGCTGGGTCACAATACCGCCGGTTCCTGCGCGGGTGCTTTTTTGCGTATGGATTTCGGACAGGGCACTCTCCTCCACTGCCGGGGTAACAACCGGGATGATGATCATCTGCCCCACTGCATCGCCGCGTCCAATAGGTAGTACCGTATCGGTTAAATTGGCCACCTTAATCAAGATCTCTCCCTGGTAGCCAGCATCAACCACGCCTGCCCCCAACAGATGATTGGCGCGGCCTTTGGGCTTAAGCAAGCCCACAAAACCAGCTGGAATCTCAACCGTTATGCCTGTGGGAACAATCGCGTAACCATGCACCGGCACGTCCACCTTTTCGACGGCATAGAAATCCATACCGGCGTCTTCGGAGTGCTTGCGGGTTGGGATTAGAGCATCGTCACGCAGACGTGCGACTCGAATAGTATGCATACAGGGCTCCTATTAAAAGATCAGGGAACGACGCTCCCGTCGTTCCCTGCCTTAAATCTATTTCAACGCGGCCAGTTGGTCGGTAAGACTGGATGCGGTTCCCTTGAACGCCTCGAGTTTCTGGCGTTCTTTATCCACCACGGCTGCCGGTGCCTTCTGGGCAAACGGGCTGGATAGCAGCCCTACCAGCCGGACTATCTGCGAATTTACTTCATCCAATTCCTTCTGGATTCGCTGCCTCTCGCTGGCCATATCCACCAACCCGCTCAATGGCAGGTAAATTTCGACCCCAGAAACGACCAGAGACACCTGATCTTGCGGCTTTGCGGTAAGCGTGTCCACCAGAGTTAACTCATGAGGATCAATGTATGCCAGGGCTGCCAGAGCAACCTTCTGGGATTCCAAAACTGCCAACTGCTCGCCGGCAGCTATCGTAGCTGCAATACGCTTGCCCGGTGTCACCTTTTTCTCGGTGCGCAGGTTACGCACAGCCCGGATGATATCCTGGAACAGGTTGAAGTCGGCAATTTTGCCGTCTTCCCAACCTTCAGCGTTCTGAGCTTCGGGCCACCTGGCAATAATTAAAGCATCCGCCCATCCTTCGGTTGGCGTATAAAGGGAGGGTTTAGCCTGGCAGGCGTGCTTGAAGTGCCCCCACAACTCCTCGGTCACGAATGGCGTGAAGGGGTGTAACAGACGCAGGCAGGCATCCAGCACGCGCGCCAGGGTCTGGGCTGTGTAATAGGCCCGATCGCCGCCTTCAGCCATCTGCAGCTTGGCAATTTCAAGATACCAGTCTGCAAATTCAGACCAGAAAAACTCGTAGATCTGGCGTCCGGCTTCACCGTACTGGAACGTTTGGAAAAGTCTATCGACTTCACGCTCCAAGGACTGCAGTCGGGCCCAAATCCAGGAATCTGCCAGGGTCCACCGGGGTGCGGCTGCTGCACGATCCGGGGCACTATCCAAGGTACCGATCACAAATCGGCCTGCATTCCAGATCTTATTGGCGAAATTCCGGTTGGCTTCCACCTTGGTCAAACTTAAGTTTGTGTCATTTCCAGGTGTTGAACCTACCAGCAAGGTGAAGCGCAGCGCATCAGTGCCCATTTCATTCATTACAATCAATGGATCGATCACATTGCCCTTTGACTTGCTCATCTTTCGGCCATCGCCGTCGCGGATCAATCCGTGCAAATAAACGGTATTGAAGGGCGGCTGTCCGGTGAACTCTAGACCGAACATGATCATACGTGCCACCCAGAAGAACAGGATGTCATAGCCTGTTTCCATGTAGCTGGTCGGGTAGAAGTAATTAAGGTCGGGGGTTTTTTCGGGCCAGCCAAGGGTTGAGAAGGGCCATAAGCCAGACGAGAACCAGGTATCCAGCACGTCTTCATCCTGCCGCAGGTCAGTGCTGCCACATGTAGTACAGGCTGTTGGATCCTCTCGGGTCACAATTTCAGCCCCGCAGTGATTACAATACCAGACCGGGATGCGGTGCCCCCACCACAACTGACGGCTGATGCACCAATCCTCGATGTTTTCAAGCCAGTTGTAGTAGACCTTGGTGAAACGTTCCGGCACAATCCGGATCTGTCCTTCGCGCACCACGTTCAGGGCTGCCTCAGCCAGGGGTTTAATGCGTACAAACCACTGGGTCGAAATCATTGGTTCGACGATTTCCCCTCCGCGCTGCGAACGCGGCACATTGAGGGTGTAGGCCTGCTCCTTGATGACAAGACCGGCTGCCTGCATGTCTGCCCACAATTTCTTGCGGCAGTCGAAGCGGTCCATGCCAGCATACGCCCCACCGTTTTCGTTAATAGCCGCATCCTCGGTGAGGATGTTGATCATCTCCAGCCCATGCCGCTGACCAATGGCATAGTCGTTCGGGTCGTGTGCCGGGGTGATCTTCAAGGCACCGGTCCCAAAAGCTCGGTCCACGTATTCATCGGCGATGACCGGCACCAGCCTGTTGAGCATGGGCACCAGCACCTTTTTACCCACCAAGGCTTTATAGCGCTCATCCTCCGGGTGCACTGCTACAGCGGAATCCCCCAGGATGGTCTCAGGGCGGGTTGTGGCTACTGGAATGAAAGTGGTCGGGTCATCCGCCAGGACATATTTAAAATAATACAGGAAGCCGGGTTCCTCGCTGTATTCCACCTCGAGGTCGGAGACAGCCGTTTTCAGCCCTGGAGACCAATTGATCATGCGCGGACCGCGGTAGATCAGGCCCTTTTCATACAGGCGCACAAAGGCTTCGCGCACCGCCCGCGACAGACCCTCATCAAGCGTGAAACGCTCTCGGTCCCAGTCACAGGAAGCACCCAGACGGCGGATTTGGCGTGTGATCAACCCGCCGTATTTGTTCTTCCACTCCCAGGTTCGCCGAACGAACTCCTCACGCCCAATTTCTTCGCGTTTCAAGCCTTCTTTAGCCAGCATCTTTTCTACCTGCAGCTGTGTGGCAATCCCGGCATGGTCGCTGCCTGGCACCCACAGGCTGGGAATGCCTTTCATGCGGTGATAGCGGATCATAAGATCCTCCATCGCAATGAACATGGCATGACCCTGATGCAGCTCACCGGTCACATTGGGCGGCGGGATGGAAATTACAAATGGTTTTCGGGAAGAATCAAAGCCAGGGAGATTGGGATCATTGCTGGGCTTGAAGAAACCACGCGATTCCCATTCCTGGTAAATGCGCTCCTCCACCAAGGAAAAATCGTACGCTTTTGGCAGTGCAGTCTCAGTCATCTGGACCTCCTTAAATAAAAAACCTCTCGCCTCAAGAGGACGAAAGGATTCCTTCCGCGGTACCACCTCATTTCGCTGGACATCACGACCAGCGCACTCGCCCCGGACCATCATCCGGGCTGCGCGATAACGGGCTTACCCGTGCCGGTCTACTCTCCAATTCGGATTTCTTCGGCAAATTCACCAAACGACTTCGGTCAGGGTTCTCTGTGGATGCTTTCAGCCTGTGACATCCGTCTCTGGCAGGGCACCGAATGACCTACTACTCTTGGTATTCGATTATAAAAGTTGTCTCGATTATACAGGTTTCCTACCTGAACGTCAATAACTGGATGGCAAGCCGACTGGCTCTTCGTTATCATCCTGAGCCGTAGCGTAGCGATGGCGATCGGGCAGCATGACAGGCAAGAGCACCGCCAGTAGGCGGTGCGGGTCGGTCGAGACCGGGGGCTACAAATACCTTCGTGAACTTCGTGTTGAGATTATGTCCTTTACCCACCGCCTGGCATCAGCACCCAGACCTTGACAGGCAAGCCGATCCGGGTGTATATTCCCATCTCGAATTGTTCCATGTATTACTAATTTTATGAGGGATCATGCAGCCACCTGTTGAAGATTTTCGCAAGCTGCCAGAAATCGTCCACCAGGATTTACAGAGTCTATTCGGAATCGATGATTCTGGCGGTATAAACCTGTTTTTTACGCTGCAGCGCGTTGCTCACCTGAGCCGCCTGCTGGAACGAAAATATGATGACGACGACGATGTCTCCGGCCCTCGCTGGAGGTTGTTGATGTTCCTGTACATGCACGAGCGGCTGGGAAATGCCCATGCAATTACCCCTACCATGCTTAGCAAGACCCAGCACGTCAGTAAAAACACCATCAGTGCCCTGCTGCGCGGGCTGGAATCACAGGGATTAATCGAGCGCAGGTTGGACACCGATGATCTGCGTGCCTTCCGTATTCAGTTAACCGAACCAGGCCGGGAATACATTTCCAGCCATGCCCCTGACCGTCTGCGCCATCTAAATGGCTTTGCATCCGGGCTCGACCTGCAGGAACAGGAGCAATTCAAGCAATTGCTAGAAAAACTCCAGCTGTCCTTGATTGAACAGGTAAAACCCGATTGTCCTGAAACCGAAAGCACAACTGCTGCCTCTCCAACACCGGCAGATACCAAGGAGTGAATCAGTCCATGATTCGATTAATCAAGTATGTAAAGCCCTACCTATTAATGGTCCTGGTTACCATTGCGCTGTTATTCGTTCAGGCGAATGCTGACCTGGCGCTGCCGGATTATCTCTCTCGGATTGTCAACGTTGGCATTCAACAGGGCGGCATCGAAAATGCCGTTCCGATCGCCATCCGTTCCCGGCAGATGGACCGTCTGCTGTTATTCATTGCTCCAGAAGACCAGGAGCGAGTCCTGGCGGCGTACAGACTGGTCGATACAGAATCAACTGATTACGAAGAAACCCTGGACACCGTGCCAGGTGCAGCAAGCGAGCCGGTTTATATCCTAACAACCGAAGATAAAGAAGAGCTTGCCTGGCTGAATACTGTGATGGCAAAAGCTCTACTGGTCGTCTCAGGCATCGAGCAGGTGATGGCTGACCCTTCGAAAGCGCCCCAAATGGGAGCTGCGGGTGGTTTTGACCTGACACAGGTGCCGCCAGGCACCGACCTTTTCACTTTCCTGGCCACCCTGCCCGAGCCTCAACGCAACGAGATCAGTTCCAGAATGCAGGAACAGATCACGGCATTAGGGGATGGTGCCATTGAACAGGCAGCCATTCGTGTGGTTAAAAGTGAATATGAAGCCCTCGGTATTGATACCAACCGCCTGCAAACCGGCTATGTCATTCGGGTCGGACTGGTGATGCTTCTGGTCAGTCTGGTATCGGTGATCGCGGTGATCGCAGTCAGTTACCTGTCAGGTAAGACTGGTGCAGGCCTTGGACGTGACATGCGCCGGGACGTCTTCAAAAAAGTTGAGAGCTTCAATGGAGCCGAGTTTGAAAAATTTTCAACAGCCTCTCTAATCACTCGAACGACCAATGACATCACCCAAATACAAATGGTGGTGATCATGATGCTGCGCATGGTCTTTTACGCCCCCATCGTTGGCGTTGGGGGAATAATCCGCGCCATCGATAAGGGTTCTTCCATGTGGTGGATCATCGCGGTGGCGGTGGCAATCCTGCTCAGCCTGGTTGTGGTGGTATTCAGCATTTCACTACCAAAGTTCAAAATTATGCAGGATTTAATCGATCGTTTGAACCTGGTTGTGCGCGAGAATCTTTCCGGTATGATGGTCATTCGTGCGTTTAACATGCAGCCGTTTGAAGAGCAGCGTTTTGATAAGTCCAACAAGGACCTGACAGCCAATACATTATTCATCAATCGGGTGATGGTCGCTATGTTCCCGATCATGATGCTTATCATGAATGGTCTGTCAATTTTGATCATCTGGGTGGGGGCACACCAGGTTGCTCAAGCACAAATGCAGGTCGGCGACATGATGGCATTCATGCAGTATGCCATTCAAATTGTATTCTCCTTCCTGATGATGTCCTTCATGTTCATCATCCTGCCGCGTGCTTCTGTATCCGGCCGGCGTATCGCCGAGGTGCTCGAGACACCGATTGCCGTGGTGGATCCGCAGAAACCGCAAAAATTTCCGTCTCCTTTCAAAGGGGAGCTGGTATTCCGAAACGTATCCTTCCGCTATCCTGGCGCCGATGAGGATGTTTTGTGCAATATCAACTTCACTGCCAGGCCCGGTCAGACGACCGCTTTTATTGGCTCCACTGGTTCTGGAAAATCAACCATCGTCAATCTGATCCCGCGCTTTTTCGATGTGACAGGCGGGCAGATCTTGCTGGACGGCGTGGATATACGGGAAGTGACCCAGCACGACCTGCGTGAGAAGATCGGGTATATCCCGCAGCGCAGCATCCTCTTCTCCGGCACTATCAACAGTAACCTGCGTTATGCCGATGAAAACGCTACCGAAGAGGCGCTGCTGGAAGCGGCGGGCACGGCACAGGTGCGCGATTTTATCGAAGCGAGTTCGGAAGGTCTGGAAGCGCCTATCTCACAGGGCGGGTCGAACGTTTCAGGCGGTCAAAAGCAGCGGCTGTCGATCGCCCGCGCATTGGTCAAGAAAGCACCCATCTACATCTTCGATGACAGCTTCTCGGCACTCGATTTCAAAACGGATGCGGCATTGCGCCGGGCGCTCAAAGAAACCACCGCCAATAGCGTTCTGCTCCTGATCACCCAACGGGTTTCAACTGTAATGAATGCAGAGCAAATTGTTGTGCTTGACAATGGTCAGGTTGCGGGTATTGGCACCCATAGAGAATTAATGAAATCCTGCGAAACCTACCGCGAAATTGCGATGTCGCAGTTAAGTATGGAGGAATTGTCATGACAATGCCCGCTGGCAGGTCAAACCCAAGTTTTGGAAGTTCTGGTAGACCCGGGCCAAGATTCGGCTCCGGGCATGGTCCAGGCGGGATGATGATGCCCGGCGAAAAGGCTCGGGATTTTAAGGGCACCATGAAGCGGTTGATTAAAGCCCTCAGTCCTTACCGCTGGTCGTTTCTGGTGGTTCTCATTTTTGCTGCCGCCTCGACGGTCTTTAATATCATTGGACCAAAAATCCTTGGCAATGCAACCACTATTTTATTTGATGGTGTTCTCGCCTCACTTGCAGGCACCGGCAGCATTGATTTCGACGCAATCGGCAGGATTTTGGTCACGATGGCGATCCTTTACACAATCGCATCCCTGTTCGGGTACATCCAGGGATGGATCATGTCAGGAGTGTCGGCGAAAGTAACCTACAACTTCCGCCGCGACATCGCCGAGAAGATCAACCGTATGCCGCTGCGCTACTTCGACGGCACAAACCACGGCGAGGTGCTTTCGCGTGTAACCAACGACGTCGATACAGTCAGCCAGACGCTCAATCAGAGCATGTCGCAGGTCATCACATCCAGCGTCACGGTGGTCGGGGTGTTGGTGATGATGCTGACCATAAGCTGGCAAATGACACTCGTGACCCTGCTCATCATCCCCTTATCCCTGCTTTTCATCAGCCAGGTTGTTGTACGCTCACAGAAATATTTCAAGCAAGCCCAGGATTACCTCGGTCATGTCAACGGGCATGTTGAGGAAATGTACGGCGGTCACATGGTGATGAAGGCCTTCAACGGTGAAGAAAAAAGCGTGGCTACCTTTGGAGTCCTCAACGATACCCATTACAACGCCGTCTGGAAGGCTCAATTCCTTTCCGGCTTGATGATGCCTGTCATGGGTTTCATTGGCAACCTGGGGTATGTGGCTGTGGCGGTGATGGGCGGCTGGCTGGCCGTACGCAACTTGATTACCGTCGGCGACATCCAGGCTTTTATCCAGTATGTGCGCAACTTTACCCAGCCGATTTCGCAGCTGGCCAATATCTCGAATATTTTGCAGCAAACCACTGCGGCTGCCGAGCGCGTTTTCGCTTTTCAGGATGAGGCGGAGGAGATTCCCAATCCGGTGGATGCCATGGTTCCACAGTCCATCCAGGGAGCCGTTGAATTCGAGCATGTGCGCTTTGGCTACGACCCGGAAAAAGTCATCATTAAGGATTTCACCGCCAGCGCCTGCTGCGGACAGCGTGTGGCGATCGTCGGGCCAACCGGGGCTGGCAAAACCACTATCGTTAAACTGCTGATGCGCTTCTATGATGTGCAGGGCGGAGCGATCTTTATTGATGGTCAGGACATCCGCAAGTACGCTCGCCGCGATTTACGCAAGCAGTTTGGCATGGTTCTGCAGGATACCTGGCTGTACAACGGCACAATAATGGAGAACATCCGATACGGCCGCCCCGACGCCACCGATCAAGAAGTTATCGCCGCAGCAAAGGCCGCCCACGTAGATCACTTCGTGCACACTCTGCCTGACGGCTACAATATGGTGCTCAATGAAGAGGTCAGCAATGTCTCACAGGGTCAGAAACAATTACTGACCATCGCCCGCGCGGTGTTGGCCGATCCGAAAATTCTGATCCTGGACGAAGCTACCAGCTCGGTCGATACCCGGACTGAGGTCCTGATCCAGCGTGCTATGAACGAACTGATGAAAGGCCGCACCAGCTTTATCATAGCCCACCGACTTTCAACCATCCGCGACGCTGACTTGATCCTGGTGATGCGCGATGGCGATATCGTGGAACAGGGAAAACATGAGGAACTCCTGGCTGGAGGGGGCTTCTACGCTGAGTTATACGAAAGCCAGTTCGAACGCGAACCCGCAATTCCCTGAGTTGGAGAAATAATAAAAGAATCCGAAGGTGAAAATTGCCTTCGGATTCTTTTTGACGGCGATTCTTGACATTAATAATAGATATTTTACAATCAGGGTAAGCCCTGACGGAATATTCAATCAGGAATTACCGGGAGAATTTTGGAGGGTTCGACCATGGGAAAAGTGATTATATTCAACATGATGACCCTGGATGGCTTTTTTGAGGGACCGGACCATGATATCAACTGGCACAATGTGGATGAGGAGTTCAATCGGTTTGCCATCGATCAGCTGAAGTCTGCTGCAGGCCTGGTTTTTGGCCGGACCACCTACGACCTGATGGCTGGCTACTGGCCGTCCGATGGCGCTCTGAAGGACGACCCTGTTGTGGCTGGCTGGATGAACAGGCTGCCCAAATACGTCTTCTCGAAGAAACTGAAGAAAGCGGACTGGCAAAACACCACCCTGATTAACAGGGATGCCTCCGCGGAACTAAGGCGGCTCAAACAGCAGACAGATGGTGACCTTTTCGTCTTTGGCAGCGCCGACCTGGCTGAAACGTTCTTCAAAGCCGGCTTGATCGATGAGATCCGTGTCATGATCGGCCCTCTGCTCCTTGGCAGCGGTACACCTTTATTCAAGGCATCCCAAACCAGAATAAAGTTGAAATTGGGTAAGGTACGTACTTTCGAAAATGGCAACGTCTTGCTGTACTACCAGGTACTGACCTGACTCGACGGGTGAGAAAAGTGACATTGACACAGAGTCCCGGTTTGCCTGGTAGATTCTTATTATTTAAGTATTGACTTAATTAAGGACTGACTGTATTATAGATAGATGGACAAGTTTTCTGCCCTCGCAGACCCAACCCGCCGCAGCATCATCGAATTGCTGGCTGACCAGGGCCCTTTATCTGCCAGCGAAATCAGTGAGCGGTATTCAGTCAGCCCATCGGCCATCTCACAGCACCTCAAAATCCTGCGTGAGGCTAACCTGGTATCGATGAGGAAACAGGCGCAGCAGCGAATCTACACAATCAACACGCAGACGGTTCTCGAAGTGGAAGGCTGGGCCAACCGAATGGCAAGCGAATGGAATGCGCGCTTCGACGCCCTGGAAAAGCTGCTCGAGGCAGAAAAGAACAACCTTTAATCTTAGTGGTGAAAGGAGTATCCCCTAATGGTAGCCCAAAAGACAACAGATCTGGTAATTACACGCGTGTTCGATGCCCCGCGTGGAGCCGTCTGGAAAGCCTGGACGGATCCAGAAAGCATGAAGAAATGGTGGGGGCCGGAAAACTTCACCTGCCCCACAGCTAAACTGGATGTGCGCGTCGGCGGCAAGATGCTGCTTTGCATGCGCGACCCTGATGGAAATGACTACTGGAGTACCGGCATCTTCCAGGAGATCGTTCCATACGAAAAACTGGTCTTTACTGACAGTTTTGCCGATGCTGAAGGGAATGTTGTGCCCGCCTCCCATTACGGGATGAGCGGAATCCCGATGGAATTGCTGGTGACCATCACATTCGAGGATCTTGGCGGGAAAACCCGCATGACCCTTATCCACTCCGGCTTCCCGGAAGGCGAGCACAAGGATGGTGCCAGAGATGGCTGGAGCACGTCTCTCGATAAACTGGAAAAGAGTCTGATGGTATAACCTTAAGACCAACCTATCTCAGAACCGCAGAGGTCGGGTTTATTGGACCTCTGCGGTACCCAACAGATTGTCAACTGGAGATCTTATGTGCCGTAATATCCGCCCTCTTTTCAATTACGACCCGCCTGCTACCGATGCGGATGTTCGTTTGGCAGCATTGCAGTTTGTGCGGAAGATCAGCGGCTACCAAAAGCCTTCGCAAGCCAACCAGGCAGCCTTTGAAACTGCAGTTGATTCAATCACAGCAGCCTCACTGCAACTCTTGAAGTCGCTTGAGACCAATGCAGCCCCCCGGAATCGGGAAGTCGAAATCCTTCAGGCCCGCACCCGGGCTGCTGCGCGTTTCCAGTCAAGGGAGAAATAGCAGGGTTTTGCTTACCGGGTTCTATAGGCTTGCTGAACCTGCTCTATATAATTTCTGGCCTTTTTCTGCAGGTCCATATTAGTCGGCTTTCCAGCCGAAGCCGTGTGCTCGATTTCCAACATCAGGTTGGCTAATTCCACAGCCCCTAAATAACCGCTATCGGATTTGAGTTGATGAGCGCATTCCCGCACAGCCAGCAAATCACCTTCTGCCCAGGCTTTGGCGAGCAGACCAAACTTGTCTTCAAGGCTCTTCAACAACAATCCCACAATCTCATCCCGGTCCTCACCCAGATCGTCGAGGATGTTTGATCCTTGGAGCACTGGGGCCGGGGGACTGGCCAGTTGATCATTCTGTGTGTGATGTTTGCGTAAAACTGCAGCCAACAGCTCAAATTGGATAGGCTTGGTCAGCGTGTCATCCATCCCCGCCGAAATGCAGGCAGCCAGGTCATCCTTGTAGGCGTAAGCCGTCATGGCAACAATTCTCGGCTGACGCTCTGGCGGCAAATCCTTGCGGATACGCCGTGTGGCCTCCAGACCATCCATCTCTGGCATACGAACATCCATGAATACAAGGTCATAAGGCTGCCGCTGCACAGCTTCGACGGCTTCTTCTCCATTCGCGACTGTATCCACCTGATAACCGAGGCGTTCAAGAAAGCGCACTGCTACCCGTTTATTAACCGGGTTATCCTCTGCCAGCAGGATTCGCAGTGGATATTGGAGAGCAAAAGTAGCGTCGTAAGGCAGCGGTCGGGCAGTAAGCGGGTCATCCAATTCGTTATGGTGTGCTGATCCTGAAACAATCTCAACCAGCAACTTGTAAAGCTGCGCAGCGCGGATCGGTTTATTCTGGATGGCTGCGAATAAAGGACGGTCGGTCTCCGACGACCGCTGCGCCATGGAGGACAAAAGCACCATCGGTACCTGGTCCAACTGCAGTTGTTCGCGTATGCGACGTGCCAACTCTGCCCCGTTCATATCTGGCAGGCTCATATCCAGCAGGATGATATCGACCCCCGGAATCGTCTTCAATATGGTCAACGCTTCTGCTGCTGACTCGGCAGCTTCGACAAGTACCCCCCATGAGCTTAACTGATTGGTTAGAATGGTGCGGTTGGTAGCAGTGTCGTCCACAACCAGCGCCCGCAGACCCAGTAACTGATCGGTTTGAACCGATTCCAGGCTGCCATCGGCCGGGTCCACCTGTTCCACCCGAATGGTAAAATGGAAAGTCGAGCCAACACCAGGCTGGCTCTCGGCCCAGATACGCCCGCCCATAATATTCACCAGGCGGCTTGAAATGGTCAATCCGAGTCCCGTCCCGCCGTAACGGCGTGAGATGGAAGCATCCGCCTGAGTAAAAGAGCTGAAAACACGCCGTAGTTGTTCCGAGGTCATGCCGATTCCGGTATCGCTGACCGAAATATGCAGCTCGACTTGTTTCCCCTCTGCCGACTCGACCTGGCTTCGTACAACGATTTCTCCCCGATCAGTAAATTTTATGGCATTGGAAAGAAGATTGACCAGGACCTGCCGAATGCGGGTAGGATCGCCGCTGACCCATGCCGGCAAGCTTTCACCTGGCAGATAATTCAACTCAAGGTTTTTGGCTGAAACCTGCGATGCCATCATATCGAGTGCATCTTCAATGCACTTGTCGAGTTCGAACGGTTGCGTCTCCAATTCCATACGCCCCGCTTCGATCTTCGAAAAATCGAGGATGTCATTAATCGAGGTCAAGAGTGTGTCGCTGCCAGCCCGGATGGTGCTCACAAATTCCTGCTGCTCTGTATCCAATTTGGTGTCCTGCAGAAGGCTGGTCATCCCGATCACAGCGTTTAACGGGGTGCGAATTTCATGCGACATCGACGCCAGGAACAGCGATTTTGCTTTAGTGGCTTCCTCAGCGGCTTCCTTGGCCTGTCGAAGGCGCTGTTCAAGCTGTTTGGTGGCGGTTACATCATGCAGAAGCACCAGCCTGCCCGCTGGACGCCCGTACCATGAAGCCAACCGAAAAGTACGCATTTCAAATTGAAGTTCCTGTCCGTTGCGGGTTAATATCAGCTCTTGTTGATTACGTTCCTTCAGTGCAATGACCTCCCGCATGGCAGGTGTGATCGGAATCAGATCCTCAAGACCCCGGCCGATTGCCTCAACTGCCTTGACCTCAAACAGGATTTGGGCAGCCTGGTTGAGATCCAGGACACGAAAGTCGCGGTTGATGACAATCACGCTGTCGTCAAGGAATTCAATCGCCAGATCGCGTGCCTCAGGTACCACATCCAGTAATCTATACTGGAAGACGCTTACCGCCAAAAGGGGTAGGCCAATCACCATTGCCACCGACGTGAAATCCAGATTGGGCAAAGGCAGCTTACCGGAAAGGGTGACGATCATCAGGGCTGCCGGAAGGACCCCGCCCATAATGAAGAAAAGGATCTGGCGGCGGCGAAATTCTGGCGAGCGCCTGAAATATAAAACCAGCATTGCCAGCGAGATTAATCCGAGCACCAGCGAGTAGGCAGTATTAATGTAGAACCAGGCATTCGGCGTATACGACATCACAATGAAGGAATGGGCAATCTCCAACCGGGGATTTGAGTAGAAGAGGTGGTGCAGGGAATTGGTCAGGATCAAGCCCAAGGTTACAATCGGTTCGATTGCCAGCCAGCGTCCCCAGCGCAATATTTTGGCAAGGGGAACGCCAGTGTATTCCATTGTGAAAGCCAGCAGGAAGCCCGGTACCAGCACCACACCGATATACTTTAACCCGAAGAAAATTTGTTTGTAGCGCAGCAGCAAGTTGACCACTTCAAACAGGTAAAACAGCGACCAGATGCCGATACCAAGGGTTAGTAATCCAAAGAACCGTGCCGCCGGAATCGACTGTTTAATGAAAGAATATGCTGCCAGAATGAATGAAATCACTGAGGCAAACAAAAGCAGCAGCATATAAGGGACGATTTGGGCGTTCATGGGGTCTTTTTCAGATCTATGTGGAATTAACGATGGATCGTCAGGCCGCGCCGTTCGATTTTCCTGACCCCGGCATGCGAGGTTTTGACACAGCCCTGAATATCTATGGACATCAATCGCGGCATTGTCTTTAGAACACGCAGAGATTCATCCGTCAACCGATTGCAGTAGCTGATATCCAGGACTTCGAGTTTCTTTAGCGGCGTGAGGTTGGAAAGGCCCTGCCCTGTGATGCTGCAGGATGACAGGTTAAGCCGGGTCAGGCTGGTCAAAGGAGCCAGCCGTGACAGGCCAACATCGGAAATCTTGCGGTTTTCGGAAAGGTTGAGATAGGTTAAATGCGGGACCTCAACCAACGCCCGCACCAGTCCATACAGCTCCACATCGTCAATGTTACGGGCGCGTACATAAACCTCGTACTCCCCGGGGATGGTAATGCGGCCGGGTCCCTGGTCGAGTTCCTGCCATTCGGCAGTCGGTTGACCGAGAGGACGTGTAAAAATTGTTACTGCCAGGTTGGTATCCAGAATTGTTTCGGACATATGCGCTTTCCTATGAAAACTAATTATAGGAGATAAAAGCAAGAATTGGTTATTCTTGTTAAAACAGTCTGGGATGGAATAAGGTATCCATCCCAGGCAAGAAATCAGATTTTTTCTAGAATTAATTCTTGATATTAACCAGCCAGGACTCTGCGGACATCATCCAATTGGCCAGCGGAGCCAAGTTTTTCATTCTTGTGGGCTATGAACTTGGCATATTCAGCCATGAAGATCTTGCCTACCGGGCGCAGGTCGAAGTTTTCGGGATGCTCAATGAAATGTTCACGATGAACCCGTGTCCAGACCAGGCGGCCGTCCGTGTCGATGTTTACTTTGGTTACACCCAGCTGGGCAGCGCGGGCGAAGGAGTTCTCGTCCACGCCCTTGGCGCCCTTTAACTGTCCGCCAGCGGCATTGATGCGGGCCACTTCATCCTGCGGCACTGAACTGCTGCCATGCATGACCAGCGGAAAGCCCGGAAGACGTTTCTGGATTTGCTCGAGGACATCAAGGCGCAGACCCTGTGAGCCGCTAAATTTGTAGGCACCGTGGCTGGTGCCGATCGCTACAGCCAGCGAGTCGCAGCCAGAGCGCTCGACGAACTCACGGGCAGTATCCGGGTCGGTCAATTTGGCATCTGCCTCAGACACCGCCACATGCTCTTCAACGCCGCCAAGCTGGCCCAACTCAGCTTCAACCACGATTCCCCTGGCATGTGCAGCATCCACCACCCGGCGCGTAATGGCAATATTATTCTCGAAATCCTCGCCGCTGGCATCGATCATGACCGAGGAGTAGAAACCGCTGTTGATACAATCGTAGCAGGCTTCTTCATCTCCGTGATCGAGATGCACCGCGAAGATTGCATCCGGGAACACCTGGTCCGCCGAGCGGATTAATCCCTCGAGCATGACCTTGTTGGCGTATGAGCGGGCACCTTTGCTAATCTGGATGATGAAGGGGGCCTTGCTATCCAGGTTCCCACGGAATAATCCCATGATCTGCTCAAGATTATTGATATTGTAAGCACCAATGGCATACTTCCCATAAGCGGCTTCGAATAATTTTTTGGTCGTTACAATCATTTGAAAACTCCCTCTTTCCATGTAATTGGGATCTTATCAATCGCGCCCTAATTATATCCGGTAATCACGCCTGAATGGGGTTTGACTCAAAAATTCAGCCAATAAATAATACAAAAAATGGTCCTTTTTACTCTAGACATCAGGCGGCGGATATGTATAATATTATCTTTGTTCGATAATAATAATCAGGTTGGCAATCCTTTTGATCTACCCAAAGGGGCGCGGCTCTGCACTTTGCTCCGAAGCACTTACCTTTCAGCCGCGTCCTTTTTATATGCCAGCTTGCACTGATAATTCCCGAACAAGTCGTCTTGCCAGTGTTTAATATATATAAAGGATTGCCAGGTGACCCTTCCAACGATCGAAGAAATCGAGCGGCTGGTGAAAGCCGCAAAACATGAGGAAACGCCGTTCCTCATTTTAAACGGCGAAATGCTGCGCGATAATGCGCGCCGTTTTCGAAATGCTTTCCCCGACGGGCAGGTCTGCTTTGCTGTCAAGGCTAACAGCGATCCGCGCGTGCTAAAAATATTTCACGAGGAAGGTTTGAACTTTGATGTAGCCTCCTGGGGTGAGATTCAAAGTCTGGCAGAGCTCGGTGTTCCAGCCGATCATATGGTCTTCAGTGCGCCTACCAAACTTCCTCGCGATATCAGCCGCGCCTATGAATACGGGCTGCGCCGTTTCGCCTTCGACACGCGCATTGAGCTGGAAAAATTGTCAGCCCTTGCTCCGGGTTCCAAAGTCATAGGCCGCGTGGCGGTCGATAATAACGGCAGCCACTGGCCTCTGGAACGAAAATTTGGCATCGAACCAGGGCAGGAGGTTGAGCATTTTATGTACGCCAGGCATCTGGGTTTGGTGCCATACGGCATGACCTTCCATGTTGGCTCGCAAAACAAAGACCCACAGGCCTGGGTCCGGGCACTTGAACGGTTGGCTCCCATTTGGCAGTCGTTGGAAACTGAGGGGATTCAGCTGCAAGTCATTGATACTGGCGGCGGTTTTCCCACCCACTTCCACGAACCTGTCCCCAGTGTTGAGGTAATCTCTGAGGAAATCCTGACAGCCATGCAGCGGCTGTTTGGGACCAAGGCTTCCTTGCTGGTAGAGCCAGGCCGCGGCCTGGTGGGCGATGCTGGCATTATGGTTTCCTCGGTAATTAACCGTGCACAGCGCGGCGAAAAAGAATGGCTCTATCTGGATGTGGGTGCCTTCCATGGGCTGATCGAAGGCATGGATTTTTATGGCTTTCAATACCCGGTGGTGAGCAATCGTCCGGGTGGAAAACTTTCTCCATTCGTCTTAAGCGGTCCCACCTGCGACAGCGCCGACGTCATCCACCACCAGGCGATGCTGCCGTCCGATATCGGTTACGGCGACCGGATTTATGTTTTGACAGCTGGAGCCTACTCCAATTCGATGGAACGCTACAACGGGATCGAATTTCCAGATACAGTCGTCACAGGGTTGAGTTAGCATCTATATCTGGGTGAATTCCGTTTGATCAATTTTCAATACGAATA
>CAYPJS010000067.1:0-5090 GCA_964411135.1 uncultured Anaerolinea sp. | reverse complement strand
TTTGTCTTGATGCCCGCGGAAAGCTCGTTGTAGAGCGCCGGGGCTTTGACCACCAGAGTCGGCAGCATGCTGAAGCTCAAGATACGGTTGCGAACCGCCAGGATCACCTGCTGGGTGCGCGCGGCACGGTCAAAGTCGCCGCCGTCCGTTTTGCGATTACGGGCGTAAGCCAGTGCATGGTCGCCTGGCAGGGTGTACTGCCCGACCTCAAGCTCAACCTTCTTATTGGATCCAAGGATCGAAATGGTCATGGGTTCTTGAACATCGATGACCACGCCGCCAATCTCATCAATAAAACGCACAAACGCCGAAAAGTCAACCTGAGCATAGTAGTTGATGGGTACGCCCAGGAACTGCTCGACTGTCTCCACGGCTAATCCCGGCCCGCCTCCCGGCAGGTTGTTTACCTCACCCAGGAAATAGGCAGTATTGATTTTTGCGTAATCGAAGCCAGGGATGTTCACCCACATATCCCGCGGAATCGAGAGCATGCCGGCTGTGCCGCTGACAGGGTCAAGCGTGAAGAGTACCATCGTGTCGGAACGCGGCGGGTCGCCAGATTCCCAATCACGGTAATCCAACCCCATCACCAGCACCGTAACCCGGGTCTTGCCGTCCCAGGGATCGGGTTCAGGCCCTTCACTTTGCAGCTGCTGATCCGACGGAATATTGGGGATGTCGACAGTTGAAGGATTTCCATTGGACGCGCTCACGGGAACGCCTTCGATGTTGGTGGCAGTCCAGCTCTTAAAAATATTTCGAGCTGTGGAAAAGACGACAATGCCGGTGATTACCGCCAGTACGGAAAATACCCCCAGAACGATCAAAGTAAGGCGGTCAACTGGTTTGCGCCTTTTAGCCATTTGAAATTGTCGATTAGCCATAAATTCCTGCTTGCTCCAGCGTTAAGTATGCAACGCAAGGTTGCAAGATAGGTACCAGCGCCGATCAATTCGCCTATTATATCTCACTTATTGGACAGGCGGGGGAGGCACCGGCAGCTGGTCGACTGCCGTCTGCACCCATTTATCGCCTTCCTCAATCAGCATGACGGGGATATCCTCGACAATCGGATATTTCCGCCCGCAATCGCGGCAAACCAGCCAGCTTTCCTTAACCAGGTCCAGCAAACCATCTTTTTCGCGCACGCAGTTCGGGCACCGTAAAATCTCAAGTAAATCCGGATTGACCATTGCATCTCCCTGTTGAGCATGGGTTTTCGTAATAATTTTACCACGAGGCGGTTTTTGGTTATTGCTCCTTGTAACCGGGTGTACCGTTCTCTATAATGAGGGATGTCATCCATATTTGGCGGGGAGGAATTATTCATGAAAGCTCTGGTAGTGTTCGAAACGATGTACGGCAATACAGAAAAAATTGCACAAGCCATTGGGGCAGGCCTTGAAGCCGGGGGTGAGGTGCAGGTTGTGCCTGTGGCTGATTTTAAAATGGAACAGCTTTCCGGCTTAGACCTGGTGGTTGTCGGTTCACCGACGCAAGCCTTCAATCCCATCGCGGGTACCAAGGATTTCCTGAAAGCGCTGCGCAGCGATCAAATGAAAGGCATCCATTACGCCGCTTTCGATACTCGGGCCGACGTGGTAGAGGTCAATAATGGTTTTCTAACCTTCATGGTCAAGCTGTTGGGCTATGCCGCGGAAAAAATTGACAGGGGTCTGAAAGCCCGCGGCGGGCTGCAGGTGGTCAAGCCGGAAGGCTTCTTCGTGGATGGCAAGGAAGGCCCCATGAAGGCAGGCGAGCTTGAGCGTGCTGGTGCCTGGGCGGGAACCATCCTGCAAAAACTGTAATATCGACCTCAGCAGTCAGGTTTTATCGGAGACAGGCGAAGATAGTAATCGGGAAGGGGTGCGCAGTGCGCGCCCCTTAACTATCCAACCCTAAAGCCTGGATTGATAGTAAAATTCACTGTTTTCCTATCTCTGCCAGACTTATTTACCCTTATGCGCCGCTTATTTGCCCTCAACTATCCCCGACAATTCTGGTTGATGTTTGCCGGTATGCTGATCAGCACCATCGGCAGCAGCATGATCTGGCCGTTTTTGATGATCTATGTCAGCGAGCAGCTTGACCTTGCTCTGACATTCACTGCCATGCTGCTCACGCTGAACTCGGTGATGGGCCTGATCAGTTCCTTCATCGCAGGCCCCATTATCGACCGCTTCGGCCGTAAGTGGGTTATGGTCATCAGCCTGCTTTTGAACGGCTTGGGCTACCTGTTGATGAGTCAGGCTGACTCGCTGGCGGCATTTGCGGCTTTGATGGCGCTTCAGGGAGCTGTCAATCCGCTTTATCGGGTCGGTGCAGATGCCATGATGGCAGATTTGATCCCGCCCGAGGAGCGGGTGGACGCTTACTCGCTCATGCGCTTGAGCAACAACGTTGGGGTGGCAATTGGCCCGTCTGTTGGCGGGTTCCTGGCGGCTGCTTCCTATAATTTGGCCTTTTTTGGCGCAGCTGTGGGCTTAAGCAGCTACGGACTGCTGCTTTTGTTCCTTGCCCGAGAGACCCTGCCCAAAGACCACGCGCAACTGGCTGCCCAGGACCGCTTTGGCGGCTACGACCGTGTGCTGAAGGATAAATCCTTCCGATCCTTTGTGTTTGCTTTTGTATTTACCCAGCTCAGTGCCGCCATCATGTGGGTCATGCTCTCCGTCTATGCCAAGACGAACTACGGCCTGTCCGAAGCCCGCTATGGATTTATTCCTACCACCAATGCGCTGATGGTGGTACTGCTGCAAATCCCGGTCACGATGTGGGCAAAACGGAAGAAACCGCAATTGATGATGGCCCTGGGAGCATTTTTCTACGCGATAGGGGTCGGCAGCGTGGCGCTTGGCATGGGTTTCTGGGGATTCTGGCTCAGTATGGTCATCATGACCCTCGGTGAGTTGGTGCTGGTGCCCACCTCATCGACCTATGCGGCAAATTCAGCCCCAGCGCACATGCGCGGCCGATATATGAGCATTTACGGCCTAACCTGGAATGTCTCGCAGGGCATTGGCCCGGTCGGCGGGGGGTTTCTCAATGACACCTTTGGACCGCGCAGCATGTGGTACGGCGGCGGCATTACGGGCTTGATCAGCACTGCATTGTTCCTGCTGCTGGGGCGCAGGAAAACCTACAATCCCGCAGAGGCAGGAATCAGCCCAAGACATTAATACCATCTTGAATTTACATTTCAAAAGCCATCGCCCTGTGGGGCGATTTATATATATTTAGACAGTAAGTTAACCAATCTTATGAAATAATATCAGTAGCGTTCTAATCGGGATCATTCTCCAGAAGGAGGAAATGATGATGACCGTTCGAGCCTGCATGAAACGTAGGGTAATTTCCATTCAGCGCGATGGGACAATTGAGACCGCTGCTGCGTTGATGCGGAATAACCGGATTGGTACACTGCCCGTGGTGGATAGCGGTAAAAAACTGGTCGGCATGCTGCGGCTTGAAAACCTGCTGGCGCTGGTTATGCCGGATTTCATCCACCTCGTGGAGCATTTTGAGTTTGCCCATAATTTTGGCCCGCTGGAAAGCAAAAAGCCTGATCCGCTTGTCTTAAAACAGACTGTAGAAGAGATCATGGAGGAGCCCATCAGCGTGCAGTTGGACAGCGGCGTTCTGCGGGCGGCAGCACTGCTCCATTTTCGGGACCTGCGCGACCTGCCGGTCGTCGACCAGGAAGGCCTCCTGGTAGGGTTGGTCTCACACGTCGATTTGGGGATTTCTCTCATGCAAGGGTGGGATTTGCCCGAACTTGCCACGGACACAAGCCCATGATCCTGCAGCCGCTTCTTGCCGCATTAATCTTTATCGTGTGCCTGGTATTAATCTTTACAGATAAGATGAACCGGGCAATCGCTGCCATGGGCGGCGCGGTCTTGATGGTGGTGGTAGGTCTGATTTTTAATTTTTACGACGAGGCGCAAGCAGCAGCCACCCTTGACCTCAATACCCTGGGCCTCTTGCTGGGAATGATGCTTTTGGTCGGGCTACTCGAGCCAACGGGATTTTTCCAGTTCCTGGCAGTTTGGGTTGCCCGTCTGTCTAAAGGGAAGCCCGTGCGTTTGTTGATCCTTTTAGGGAGTGTGACTAGCATCGTTTCGATGTTCCTGGACAATGTCACCACCGTGGTACTGATCGCCCCTGTGACAATCCTGATCTGCGAGATCCTGGGCATCAACTCTCAGCCTTTTCTCATTTCCGAAGCGCTCCTTTCCGACACAGCAGGCGTATCCACCCTGGTTGGCGACCCGCCGAATGTGTTAATCGCATCCGCCGCGGGGTTTTCATTTTTGGATTTCATCACCCACTCGCTGCCGCTGGTTGCAATTGTTTGGCTGGTGGCATTGTTGATGATCAGGGTACTTTACCGCCGTGAATTATCCGTGACGCCGGAGAATGCTGAGGCTGTCCTCGAATTCAATCCCAGTGAGGCTCTAAAGGACCGCCGAACTGCCATGAAGGTCCTGGGTGTGATTGGCGCCGCGGTGCTGTTGTTTTTGTTTGAGGAATTTCTGCACATCAGGCCTTCGTTGATCGCCCTTGGCTGCGCCGCTGCCGGCATGGTCATCGTTCAACCGGATGTTAAAGCCTTGCTCAAGAAAATAGATTGGGATGTCCTGCTCTTTTTTGGCGCGTTATTCATTATGGTGGGCGGCATGGAACACGCTGGAGTGCTGCATGCCCTTTCCACCTTAATCACCAAGATCGACGGGCTTCCTCCAGTGGTGCTTGGGCTAATCCTGTTGTGGATCGTTGCCATCGGCTCGGCTTTTATCGACAACATCCCCATCACCATAGCCCTCATCCCGGTTGTGCTGGATTTGGGGGCATCCGGTATCAACCCGAACCCCTTATGGTGGGCGCTGGCTTTCGGCGCGGGTTTCGGAGGCAATGGCACCATCATCGGCTCCACAGCCAATGTGGTGGTAGCTTCGCTTTCGGAGCGCACCCGCCATCCCATAACACCAACGATTTGGAACAAACGCGGACTGCCGGTCATGCTGGCTACCTGCGCAGCTGCAAGCGTGCTGTATGCGCTGGCGTTCCCGCTCTTAAGCAAGTGAACC
>CAYPJS010000066.1:0-2599 GCA_964411135.1 uncultured Anaerolinea sp. | reverse complement strand
GCCGTGGGTCTCCATTAAGGAGATGCTATTCGAATCCCACCCTCTCCGCTAGATAATCAAAAGCCAGTCCCGCCGTGGGTCTCCATTGAGGAGATGCTATTCGAATCCCACCCTCTCCGCTAGATAATCAAAAGCCAGTCCCGCCGTGGGTCTCCATTGAGGAGATGCTATTCGAATCCCACATACTACGCAAAAATCAAGCTACGGGGAGCATCCACCGCAGCCCTTTCCGCTAGCCGCAAAATAAAAGCAAGCAATAGTTAAGGGTAAAAAGAGCGCAAGATCACGAGAGGTGATCTTGCGCTCTTTAGGTGTTTATGGATTTGGAGATTGTGGCTAAACAAGATATAGATAAGGTTCCAACACCCTACCAAGTCGAACACTGCACAACATCCTTCGGTGTTACTCCAGAGGTTGGAACTGGGATTGGTCCAGCTTCTTGTTCCACTGCCAATCCGCATAGTAAAGAAACGCAATAAGCAGAATCGGAAGAACGAAGAAAAATAGATTGGGGGAGATGAAAGACCGGACAAAAAAGGCTGCAAACCCCAGTGCAAATATCAAGAATGAGATAAATCCGACAATCGGGCGTTTCCAGGCAATGATTACCAGGATAAGCAGGACAATCCCCGGAAGATTATGAATGAAGAATCCACCAACCATCTGCCAAAAACTGGCATTGCCTGAAAAAACATCGAATGAGAACAGGCTGAGCAACAGAATTATTAAAATTGACGCAATCCTTGGCGCCCACCGGATAACCCTGGATAACCCGGGGTTGAGCACCCCTTGAAACCGGTGTTCTCGCCAGCCCACCGCCAGGACATAGATGGAGCCGAACAAAAGTCCAAATGGGATTAGCAAAATTAGACCATTGAGGACCACCATCATCACAGGTGTGGAACCTTGACCGGCTTTCCAGGTGGCAACGGATATGGCGGTGACGGTTAAGAGACACACCGCAGATAGAATAATCAATAGATTTCGGTTGAAATACGACTTACCGGTTTCCATCGTTCCTCCCGTTTCTCGTCATGTCATCTGCACGACAAATTTATTATAGCCGCATACAGATACAGGACTATTCTAAAAGCCCGCAGCTTCTTTGATAAATCATGCTTGTGTTGAACCTTGACAGCCGCAGTGGATGGTGACCGGTTGAATCGGTGGACCCAGGTTGCCCGATCAAGGAAGCACCTGGTAAATTTGACCGATCAGGGTAAGCCTGCCTTACGGTTTAATGATATAAACCGTTCCACCTGAATTACCCAGCCAGACTGCCTCAAGCTCGCTGCGAAGGTACGTGCGCTGCACGTCTGCGTCACTTGCTGCCGCCGGGTCATTCACGATAGGATTGCCAGCTTCATCAAAGCCGACAATTATCGCCAGATGCCCATTGCTGCTTTCGATGGCTGCGCCAGTCAGATCGCCCTTACCCCAGGCAAAACTAAACACAACAGGTATATCGGCATTGATTAATGGCTCAACCTGATCCAGACTGGTAAACCGCTGAACGCTGGCTGTGAAGCCTTTGGAAGCAGCGTATGCGGTGTTGAAGACCCAGTTGCCGTGCCCGTCATAAATCCAGTCATAAACGCCTGCGACTGTTTCACGAACAACCGGCTCGCAAGGCCCCGTGTAGCCCTGCCAATACGACAGCACCATGGATACAGAGGTGGGGCTGCACCATACATTACCGCCGTCCGGGTAAACCATCTGTGAACATTCGGGGACCGGTATTAACTTGTTCCAATAAACTGGGCTCCCGTTCGAAGGTGTTAACTTCTTGGGAACAGCGGTCGAGTAAGCTGCGGACATATAGCGAACGGTCGGCACAGCGCTGCCATCCTGGCTGAAAAACCGCACCTTAATCTGGTAGTCGGTAACACTTGTCTTTTTGCCGCTCAACACCAGCGTATCGACCGCCACATAACCATCTGAGTCGCCCTGAATTTTGACCGAGTGGCGTTGGATGGTGCCTTCACCGCTTGCCCAGACACCCAGGTTGTACCATTTCGTCCACCGGTCACCAATTTGAACGCGGGCGAGTGTTTCCACCCAGGTACCGTCTGGCGTATCGGCGTTCCAGGAAACGATCAATTCGCTGAAATCCAACTCCGCTGCCATTACTGGCGAGGTCGCCTCACTGACCAGATAACTCCCGCCATTATAGAAATTCCCGCCATAGTAACCGCCCGGGGGAATCGGGTCAATTTCCAAAACAGCACCAGTTGGTACCATGACCAAACGGTCGCCGTCGAAATTAACCCCGCTCAGCTGCCAGTCCGCGAAACCCGTTCCTTGCCATTCATAGAGACCAGTCATATACGGTTCACCTTTTGCCATCACAGGATTGCCGGTCGACCCGATCACGAGCCCGGCTAGTAGAATTATCCACAACCAACGTTGCTTCACCATTGCCTTTTCCCTCCCATTCGAAAAACCATGATTATGGATAGTGTAAATCTTAACTTAGCCCATCATCGTTTAAATGTCAACCAGATTTGTATATATATTTACTCAAAATAGAAACAGACCTGCCGGGGAAATGGCAGGCCTGTTATTGATTCCGGTAATCAGGGACATTAGTGCCGAAGGC
>CAYPJS010000065.1:0-2542 GCA_964411135.1 uncultured Anaerolinea sp. | reverse complement strand
GGCAGGCTGCACCATCCTGAACATGGCATTCGACCGCGACATCGATGCGCGCATGCTGCGCACCGCCAAACGCCCGCTGCCTGCAGGGAAAATTACCCCGGGTGAAGCCTGGACGCTTGGCGCGCTGATGACGGCTGCAGGCCTGACCTGGTCGCTGCTGCTGGACCCTTTGTATGCCGTGGTGGTGCTGGCAGGTGTGGCCTTGAACGCCCTGGTCTATACCATATGGCTCAAACGCCGCAGCCCCTTCGCCATCATCATCGGCGGCATGGCCGGCGGCATGCCGGCTCTGGCTGGCCGCGTGCTGGCAACCGGCAGGATCGACGAAACCGGGCTGCTGCTGGCGCTGGGTGTGCTGGTATGGATCCCAACCCACATCATGACCTTCACCATCAAATACCAGGAAGATTACGCGCGGGCAGGTTTGCCGACTTTTCCAGCAGCCTACGGCGTGCGCGTCACGCGCCGTATCATTGCTGCCTCGTCGGTGCTGGTGGTGGCAGCCATGCAGTGGGCAGCCTATCAGATCGGCGTCCCTGCCGGGACATTTACCGCCATGGGCGTGCTGGGCGGGGCTATGCTGGGGTTCACTGCCCTGGCACTGCTCAAACCGACGCGGGCTCTCAACTTTGCACTGTATAAAGGCGCTTCTATCTATATGCTGCTGGCAATGATCCTGTTTATTGCGGGCGGGCTTTAAACGGAAGCCTTTTAACCACAAAGAACACAAAGGAAAGACCAAAAAATTAAATTTTGAAGAACTTCGTGCGCTTCGTGACCTTCGTGGTGATTGTTTTATCCTAAGCACCAATATTTTTTACGGGAGGGAATTATGAAGAAGTCAGTGTTAGGATCTGTGTTGCGGGTAATTGCAATTGTCGTGGTTTCACTGGCGGCAGCCATGACGCTGCTGGGCGGTATCGGCACCAGCTGCGTGGCCTTCTTTGCCGAGAAATTCGGCGAGAGCATGGGTAAATTAATCCCGGTCAAACCGATTTTTCAGGTCCTGGTGGTGGTCTCGATCGCCGCAGCCGTTTACGGCATTATCTGGACGATACGGTTGGCCAAAGGCCGCTCCGGCAGCATACGCGCGGTACTGATCTTCCTGCTGGTAGGCGGCATCGCTTCAGGCATTCAGTACTACTACTCGCTGACGCTGCGCGGCAGCACAGCGCCCAACAACATGCGCCTGTATCTAACCATCCTGGCATTGGCAGTCATGCTGCTGCTGCAGCTGCCGGGTTTGCGCGAAAAAGTGAACTTTGAGCGCGGTACGGCCGGCGGAGGAACGGCCTCAGCTGGCGGCGCGGCATTGCTGGTGTGCGGGCTGGTTATTTTGACCACGCCAGCCTGGGCCGAACCGACCCACCTGATCAACGGCGCCAACACCGCCAACGAACTTTTCTGGCCTTTGATTCTGGGCGGCCTGGCCTGCATCCTGTGCGGGATCGGGCTGCTGGCGCGCGCTCGTAATAGCCAGATTGCAATGCAGGTCAACGAATGCTAATTTCGGGGGTTGGGGTTGAACCCCGGGGAGAAAACAGGCGGTCAAAGCCGCCTGTTTTTGTTAAACCTTTTTTGTTCGCACCGGTCTCTGACCGAGTGCGCTGGGTGACCGAAGGTCTCCAAATCTTTCCATTCATATATATTCATTAATATAAAAACTTTCAAAAGCCCATACTATAATCTGTAGATGGACCGATACATGATCGCTCATGGGGCCAGTGTTTATTTTGTAACCTTTACCGTGATTGACTGGATGCCTGTTTTCATCGAAGACCAATCTATCGCAATTCTGATCGAAAGCCTGAAATATTGCATTACTCAAAAAGATCTTCGCATACAATCCTATGTGATAATGCCCAATCACATGCATGCGGTTGTGTTCGATGCCAATGGTGACTCCAATAACTTGCACCAAACTTTGGTTAGTTTTAGAAAGTTCACAGGTCAAAACCTGTCAAATTATTTGGATGGTAAATATTCAAAAGCGATTTCATCTGTATTGAGTGGTGGCAACCTCGGAGACCGAAGCCGCCGGTTTTGGCAATCCGGATGGCATGCTGAAGAAATATTTTCAAATAAGTTCCTGGAACAAAAAGTGAATTATTTACACGATAATCCCTGCCGAAAAGGATTGGTCCGTTCTCCGCAGGATTGGAGGTATTCCTCGGCCGCTTTTTGGCTGGATGGCACGTCAGTGGATTTACCAGTTACCGGATTGGATTGGGAGGAATAAAGCTTACAGTATCTTGGAGCAAGGCTGGAGACCTACGGTCAGAGCGTGTGCTCGGTCGGAGACCGGCACAAACAAACCTGTTCGTGTGTTCGGTCGTTTCTCCCCCTCAACCCGACCTACGAATAACCGATCCGACCTGCCCAAATGCAAGCTCATCCGGCTTTTTCGATTAAAATCACCTCATGACTGACGCGCTGGCGCTTTACCGCCGCCTTGTATTAATCCGCCGCTTCGAAGAAACCATCCTGGCCGAATACCAGCGGGGCGCGTTCAGCGGCACCACACATACATCCATCGGGGAAG
>CAYPJS010000064.1:0-5379 GCA_964411135.1 uncultured Anaerolinea sp. | reverse complement strand
GCTATCTGAAGCGCTGGACGGCGGACATCGGGACGCACGTGAAGTCGGGGGAATTGCTCGCCGAGATCGACACGCCCGAGGTCGACGACCAGTTGCGCCAGGCGCGGGCCCACGGTCAACCTGCTCCTGAGAGGCGGTACGCCACAGCTGCCAGGCGTCGTATGCTGCTGCGGCCAGGTCGCGAGCTTCTTGTATGGAGGCCAGGTCTTTATCCATCAATCTGCCATCCTCTCAATCGTCTGCCGTCAGGCAGACTTCCGGAAAACAACCTCACCGCCAACTTCGAGTGAATCGATGACGGCCATGATGACGGCATCCACCGGCGTGTCTTTGGTAATGTTGGTCTGGCGTGCCGAGGAGCCGGCGGCGGTCAACACCAGGTCGCCGATACCGGCGTCCACGCTGTCGATGGCGACATACGGCTTGCCTGAGGGGACGCCGTGCTCATCCGTCTGGCGGCAGATTAACAGCTTTCGCCCGGTGAGCTTCTCGTCTTTGATGGTCGAAACGGTTGTGCCGATAACTTTCGCAATTAGCATGGTTCGCTCCGTCCTAATAACTTCTGGCAGGGGCAGGCGCAGCCTGCGCAGCCGGGGGCGCTGTGTGTTCATCTTTGGCCCCCTGAATAATTTTAATGCCTGCGCTGGCGCCAATGCGGGTTGCGCCAGCCTTGACCATAGCCTCGGCGTCCTCGAAGGTTCGCACGCCGCCCGAGGCTTTGACACCCATTTCCGGTCCGATCACGCGGCGCATGAGCGAGACGTCATGCACGGTGGCGCCGCCGGAGGAAAAGCCGGTGGATGTTTTGACAAAATCGGCCTCAGCTTGTTTGGAAATTAACGAAGCCAGCACCTTCTCTTCGTCAGTGAGCAGCGAGGTTTCCAGAATCACTTTAACCAGCGCGCCGCGCGCATGACCGGTCTTGACCACGCCGCGGATGTCGCGCGCTACCAGTTCCAGGTCGCGGGCTTTGAGTGCCCCGATGTTAAGCACCATATCGATCTCTGTGGCGCCCTGGTGCAGTGCGTTTTGCGTCTCAAAGACTTTGACATCCGGTGCAGTGGCGCCCAGGGGGAAGCCGATTACCGTGCAGACCTTGACATCCGAGCCCTGCAGCAGTTTGGCTGCCAACGGCACCCAGGTGGGGTTGATGCACACCGAGGCGAATTCGTACTTGCGTGCCTCGTAGCACAACTGCGCAATCTGGTCCGGCGTGGCATCCGGCTTGAGCAGGGTGTGGTCGATCATTTTGGCCAGTTTGAGGTCCTCGGGGATGACGCCCAGGGTCGAGGTCAAGCGTTCGGCACCGGCCGAGACCACCTGACCAGTGCGGTTGAAGCAGGTCTTCACGCACAGGCCGTCGGCGCAGTTGAACTTACACTGGTCGCCTTCATGCGGAACGGAGCCATGCTGCTGCTCCATCATGGCCAGCAGCACCTCACGGGCGATGATTTCTACCAGCTGCTCAACTTTTTGAATATCCGGCAGCGTCATAACAAACCTCTACTTCCCATATTGCTTTTCGACCGCAATGATTTTGTCGACGCGTTTCTGGTGACGCCCGCCGCCGAAGTCGGTTGCAAGCCAGACTTTGAGAATCTGTTTCGCCAGATTAACGCCGATCAAACCGGCGCCGAGGGTCAGCAGGTTGGCGTCATTGTGCTCGCGGCTGTTGACTGCGCTGGAGTAATCATAGGCCATAGCGGCGCGCACGCCTGGCACTTTGTTCGCGACCATGCACGAGCCTATGCCTGCGCCGTCGATCATTACGCCGCGCCAGGCCTTGCCGGTTGCTACCAGCCGGGCAACATCATGCGCAAAGTCGGGGTAATCCACGGCTTCCTTGCCGGTAGTGCCCACGTCGATAATTTCACAACCCCATTCAGCCAGGTCCTTTTTCAAGGCTTCTTTAAGCTCGAATCCGCCGTGGTCCGCACCAATTGCCACCACCCGTCCGGCAGGTATGGCTTTTGACGCTGCAGCCTGGACGGCTGGCGCCGGGGCGGCGCCGGGCTGCATGCCCATGGTCTGGCTGAGCACGCGCGCCACGATCTGGTGGATTTCGTCGTCAGTCACGAGCGGAGAAGGGTTGGGATCTGCCATCAGGGTAAAAGTTATCGAATATCGCCAACTGGTAATGACCACATAACCAGATAAATCATAGCATAACGGATGGTGAAAGTCAACTATATGTATTTTACCTGTAAATGGGTATGGGGAGGTAATGGTTTGTGCCGGTCTCCGACCGAGCACATGGCGAGACCGCAGGTCTCACTAGGTAAGACAGGGAGCCTTTGCGAATTAAGCGCACTAAGTCTGGCCCTTCGCTGCGCTCAGAATAGTTAAGACGGGTGCAAACAACCTTATCGTTTGTTTACGGCCAAATGCTACCAGCACGGACCACCGCCCCGTCGGGTACGTTGGCTTTGACAGTGGCGCCGTTGCCGACCCGCGCCCCCGCCCCGATCTTTACCTCAAGGTTGACGGTAACGCCCATGCCGATCAAAGTACGCGCACCGACGTGCACCCCGCCCGCTAATATGCCGCCGGGTGAGATATTGGCGATTTCCTCCAGCACACAGTCATGTGAGAGGATGGCCCCGGTGTTGACGATGCAGCCAAAGCCGACCCGTGCGCTGCTGCCAATATAGGCATGTGCGAAGACCTGCACGCCCGCATCCAGATCAGCGCTGGGTTCGACCACCGCCGAGGGATGTACCACTGTCGGGAAGGTAAATCCTGCCTGCTTCAGCCGGTCAAAGACCTGCAGGCGCGGCGCCAGGTTGCCGATGCCGCCCACTGCATTGACGGCATGCCGGACGCCGTGTGAAGCCAGCTCATCCAGCACGCTGCTGCCGCCGAGCACGGGCACCCCCAGCACCTTCGCGCCAGCCGGCAGCCCGTCATCGACGATACCGACCAGGTCGAAGCTGCGCAGCGAACGGACAAGGTCCACCAGCGACTTGCCGTGCCCGCCGCCGCCGTAGATGATCAAGGCGTTAGGGCCGTAGCCGGTTTCGGGCAGCGCCAGTTTGGCAGGTGCCAATCCGCGTACCACCGTTTCTGTGACCAGGGTGTTAAGCGGCAGCCGGGAAAAATCGATGCCCAGCGATCGCGCCAGAGTCAAGGCAGGCTGCGTAATGCGCAGCCCGGCTGGCAGTTCATCGGCGGCGCGGTCGGCAGGAGCAGCCGCCGCAGGCAGCAGCACATCCGGCCGGCTGGCGATGTAGCACAGCACCTGCCCGGCGGTGACCGTGTCGCCCTGGGTAAAAGCCAACCCGAGGACGTAGCCGTCGGTCTCGGCGGTCAATTCCAGGGTTGATTTTGTGGTTTCAAAGACCGCGATCGGTTCGCCAGCGCGGACCGCCTGACCCTCATGCACATTGAGTTCGATGATCTGCGATTCGCGTTCGTTCGGGTTAAGCTGCGGTACAGGAATGGGGATCAGGTCAGGCATTGGACTGCACTCCAATCATTTGGACAGCGCGAAGGATATCCTCAACTTCCGGCAGGGCAGCGCGTTCAAGACCGGCAGCCGCCGGGATGGGTGTATGTGCGCCTGCTACCCGTCTAGCTGCGCTCAATTTTCTGCCCAGGGCGGCAGTACAGGCTGACAGCACCTCAGCACCCCAGCCGCCCGGACCGCTGCCCTCTTCGATGGTGAGCAGCCTGCCGGTGGCAGCCGCCGACTCGAGCACAGGCACGATGTCCAGCGGCGCCAGCTGAGTCAGCACGATCAGCTCCGCGAAGACCTCGTACTCGTAGGCCAGTTTGAGCAGAGCCTGGCGTGCCAGCTCAGCCATATAGCCGAAAGCTGCCAGTGTGATGGACGGCGGCGGTGCACCGCGAACGTGTACGCGGTATGCCGGGAACAGATCCACACCTCCCGAGCGGGTAATCTCGAGTTCGTCAGCTCCAGCCGCATCAATCACCTGCAGGCCGTAGAGCAGTTTGTGCTCGATGAACACCAGGGGGTCGTCCTGCTGCAGGATGGCGCGGTACAGCAGCTCACCGGGGTCGCCGAAATGGCTGGCAGCCACCAGGCGCAGACCTGGTATGCCAAGGAATAGTTTTTCGAGAGACTGTGAGTGGGTCGGGCCGTAGCCGCGCCGCCCGCCCATGGGGGTGCGCACCACCAGCGGCACACTGACCGTATCGTTGTACATCCAACGCAGCTTGGCGGCCGAGTTGACCAGTTGGTCAACCGTCAGGGTGATGAAATCGCCGAACATGATCTCGACCACCGGGCGCAGGCCGCGCAGTGCCATACCGGCAGCGACCCCGGTCATGCCGGCCTCCGAGACGGGCGTGGTCAGCACACGCTGTGGGAACGCGGTCGACAGCCCGCGGGTAACCTTGAAAGCCCCGCCGTACGGATCGAGAATGTCCTCACCGAGCAGTAGCACACGCTCATCGTCGCTGAGGGCACGCTTCAAACCGCTGTTGATAGCATCCAGTACCGAAGTCACTGCGCACCTCCGGCAGGCGGGTCAGCCAGGGCTTGCTCGAAGGCAGCCCGGACTTCTGCACCGACTTCAGCTTCCACAGCGCGCCGTTCGTCATCCGGCAGGCGCAAACCCAGGATCGTTAAAGGGTCGCGCGTCCGGCGCAGCCCCTCGATTTCCTCGGGCGGGCGGGTATCGTCAGATTTGGAGTGCGGTCCGAAGCGTTCGGTGTTGAGGATCAAGGCCTGCGGGCGCTGCTCCCGGCGCACAGCCGCGATCAACGGCGCGGCTGCGGCAGAAATTTCAAGCACGTCCGAGGTGTCCAACTCAAGTGAGGGGATATCAAAAGCTGAAAAACGCCCGGCTACCGTGCCAGCCAGTGCCATGCTGGTGGGGGTGGTCTGGGCGATGTGGTTGTTCTCGACCACGACCAGCAGCGGTGCGTTCCACAGGCTGGCAATATTAAGAGACTCGTAGAGCACCCCCTCGCCCAGAGCGCCGTCGCCGGTGAAGACGACAGTGACCGTGCCGTGCTCCTGGCGTTTCTCGCCCAGGGCAATACCTGCCGCCAGCGGCACGGTGCTGCCGAGGATGCCGTTGGAGTAGAAATTGCGCCAGTGCAAATGCTGCGATCCGCCGCGGCCGCCGCACACGCCGGTTTCACGCCCCATCAGTTCACCGAACAGGGCACGCGGGTCGCCGCCGTAGGCCAGGAAATGGCCGTGGCAGCGGTGGTTGCTGACCACTATATCGTCCGGCTCGAGATTGGAGATAACCCCCACGGCGTTGGCTTCTTCCCCGATGGATGTATGTGTGGTGCCGCTGAACGCGCCCCGCTGGTATTCGGCCAGGATGGTTTCTTCGAAGCGGCGGATTAATACAAGGCGGCGGTAAAGCGCCAGCGCGTCAGTCATGAGGTGATTTTAATCGAAAA
>CAYPJS010000063.1:0-20417 GCA_964411135.1 uncultured Anaerolinea sp. | reverse complement strand
CTCCAGAACTGCTCGGCACTCATTTTGACGGCCCTATGTTTGGTCATGAACCTGGCATGCCTTCGCACTATGATTTCCATGTGTGGATTTGGGAAGCAAATCCGGACGGCATTTTTACTCAGTACAATCCAAATGTAAAATTTGATTAATTAATTACAATGCTTTAAAGAAGGGTTGTCCAATATCTTGGACAACCCTTCTTTTTACGTGTAGCTGCGAATTGTCCCTTGGACCGGTTAGGCCTCAGATAAAACGGGGTCTATGCAACCGAGTTAACCTGTTCCCTTCTGCTGAACTATTATGCCCGACGAAGATTTGGTGAATCCTTTTCTCCGCGATAGTCCTTAGATTGGAATTGCGAATTGTGGGTCGGGCACCAACCATATTGGGACTAAGACAAAGGTCTCCATCCGTGCATTTATCCTAATCAGCAAGGATAAATGGAACGGTGTAACACACAGCCTGCCACCATGATCGCCTGGCGGTGCGCCATGTAAACATGATGGATTTAGCCAGGATGCCAAATATGAGCTGCAGGATGGTAATTGTTGTCCCAAAATCACAGGCACCTGGAGGGTCAACCTTTTATCCTATTACCAGGGGTTTCCATCACCAGACCGACATTACTTCCGATTTTGAGCCTGTCCAAGAGATTTGCCTGTGGAACGTGAAATCCATATAATGAAGTCATCACCATTGACGATCATTAATCCTTCTTTTGTGATTATCCAGGAGCTTGAACTGCAGCCATCCCTTCGCGTGGAATGGAGGTCTTGATAATGTTCGGATTGTTTATGAGGAAGTTGGCCGTGGATACGTCCGCCGAGGGGATAAACAGAATCTCTGCCATCCTGAAGCAAAACAACATCTATTACGATGTACGCAGCGAACGCTCGCGTGGAACCATTGGTTCAGGCCTGGATGCGGCTTCTTATGCCAGAGCCAACCTGCCCCTTTATTACGGCGCCTCGCAGCCAACCTTTGTTTACTCCATTTTTGTCAATTTCAAAGATTATAAACGTGCCCGAAAATTGATTTGCTGACTCGTATCAGCTGTTACCAAAACCATTCTTAATCAACGCGCGCTTCTCAGATCCACCGGTCATTTGTATAGATTGGAGAGCCGAAGACGGTCTCGAGTGGAGGCTGGTATCCTCGTATTGCCCACTTGTCATTCATCACCGACAAACAGGTATCGATTAATTAATACTCGATTTATAAGTTCACAATAGTCAGTTTCTTGACAAAATCACTGAAAATTAGCCGTGTGATATAATTGTAAGATCATGGACGAACCGCTAACCCCCTCTGCCGCACCGGAACCAACCAATACACCGAACTCAGGCGTTAAACCGAGTGGCCAAAACCGCTCCTGGTTGATCATCCTGGTTGTTTTACTGGTAGTTGCCCTGGTTACCGGCGGCATTTTCTTGTTAGCCAGCGCTCCAGAAGGAACCACAGCAAGGGTCCGGGATATTTTCATTATTGTTATGGCACTGGAATCGCTTGTACTTGGCGTTGGGTTGATCGTTTTGATCTTGCAGATAGCTACATTAATCAATCTCCTGCAAAATGAAATTAAACCGATCCTCGATTCCACAAACGATACAGTCAACCACCTGCGCGGGACTACCCAGTTTTTATCTAACAACCTTGTCGAGCCAGTAATCAAATTAAATGAATATATGGCCGGCATGAAGAAATTCTGGGATGTATTCCGGCCCGGGAAACACTAGCATATCCTTAACTTAACAAGCACCACACCGAAAGGAGAATTGAGACATGTCAGATCGTGATGAATTCGGGGCTTTTTTAATCGGTTTCGTTGTTGGCGGGCTAACCGGCGCCATTACCGCCTTATTGTTGGCCCCCCAATCCGGAGAGGAAACCCGGGGTGTGATCAAGGAACGCGCCATTGAACTGCGCGATAAAGCCTCTGTAACCGTTGGAGAGGCTTATTCATCTGCCGAAGCTGCTGCTGCGGAAGCCGTAAAACGGGCCGAGGTCCTGCTTGCTCAGGCTAAAGAGACCGCCGCAGAACTGCAGAAAAAAGGCGTTGAGGTATTCGAAGAGCAGAAGGGTAAACTGACCAAAGTCGTCAAAGACGATTCAGTAACCCTCTCATAGTTAGGAAGATCGAAATCGAGTTTCAAAAGAGGTCAGGAAATCCTGACCTCTTTTTATTCTTAGGTGAAATCAAGGATAGAGAAAGAATTGTCGCTTTCAGGCAAATGGGGGATCGAATTCCCGCAAGACCTCAGGCACTGCAGCCAACACATCTCCGGCCAATACGCTGGCGGGGTGTCCTACCAGATCAATCGCAGCCAGGCCGGCTTGCGCATGGATCCAGGCAGCCGATCTGGCAGCCTCTACCGCGGGGACACCCTGAGCACGCAGCCCTACAATCATACCCGCAAGGACATCGCCCGTTCCAGCACGGGCAAGCGCCGCGGTGGCAACTGGAATAATATGTGCTTCCCCTTCCGGGCTGGCGATGACAGTCATTGCCCCTTTTAAAACAACCACATGTCCCCATTTTTGGGCAAACGTGCGGGCGATTTCAATGCGGTTCGATTGGATATCCGGCACTTCCAGATTCGTCAAAATACTCATCTCACCGGGGTGAGGGGTAAGAATACTATCGGTCGGGATTTTTAAATGCCAATCTGGAATCTGGGCAAGGTGTTTAAGCCCATCCGCATCTATTACACAGGGCGGGATCGGATGGAAATCGTGATTTTTCTTCTTTACACTTGCAAGAAAACCAAGCCCATCCCTCTTTGATTCAGTTACGTTTGGAGCCAGCAGTCGCTGCATAAAGCGAGTCGTCGTTGGCTCAAGACCTAAGCCAGGGCCAATCAACAAAGCTGTAACCCGGTCAAAATTCGACAGAAGGATTTCAGCAGCGGTCTCAGCAATGACTCCCATTTCATGCGGCAGAAGGAGCCAGGTTATTTCAGGAAGTAAACCGGAAAGAACGCTGTGCAGCGGGCTTGGAACAGCCATGCGAACCAGCCCAGCCCCAATACGGTAAGCAGCCTCACCCGCAAGAGCGGCCGCACCCGTGTAATTAACTGACCCAGCAACAACCATTGCGGTTCCAAAAGTCCCCTTATGTGCATTTTTTGGGCGTGAGGGCAGCTGTGCAGCTACATCCGCAGCTGAAACCACATAGGAATTGATCCCTTGCAAGGTTTTTAAGTCGGTCGGCAAACCCAGATCCACCACCTCGAGACGTCCAACAAAGTTGTAAGCGGGAAACCGCAACAGGCCAATTTTTACCGCATCCATGCAGATGGTTAATTCAGAGGGAAGCACATCAGGTGCAGCTTCACCTGTGTCACAATCAACACCCGAAGGACAGTCAACCGCCACGATATGGCGCGGGAGTGGGAGGTTTGTCAACCGTTCCAATTTAAGGGCAAGTTCAGGTTTTAAGGGAAGGGTTAAACCTGTCCCGAGAATCCCATCCAACAGCACATGGGTCTTTGAAAACCAACTCTCCACCAAAGCCCAGGCAGCCTCGCTATCGATGGTTAATATTTCACCCCTGACACGCTTGATTCTCTCGATCAAGGGATCATTTTCGGAGCGCCGCTGAACGATGACAGCCTGCACATTCCATCCAAATTCAGCCAGGGCTTCCAATGCAACCAGGGTATCGCCGCCGTTATTTCCAGCTCCGATTAACCCGGTGGCTGTTGGGTGCGTGGTACGGTTAAAGGTTTCGTGGACGATTCGAGCAACTCCCCTCCCGGCACGGTCCATCATTGCGCTATAACTCACACCGTGCGCATTGCCTTCCTTTTCTATCGCCCTCATTTCAGCAACGGAGACCAGTCTCATTTCCACTCCTATCCAGCAAACCTTTCTTAATTGATTATATTCATAGACAAAAAATCAGCTGTCCTTTAGCCGGTGCAACATACCCGACTGGCGCCTTACGGTATAATTTCCCCATGCGAAAATGGCTCTACATTGCAGTTTTCACTTCTGGCCTTACCAGCCTGGCTGTCGAAATGGCAGCCTCCCGTCTCCTCGGAAATTACTTCGGCTCCAGTAATCTCACCTGGGCAGCAATTATCGGATTGATCCTGATTTATCTGACGGTTGGATATTTCCTTGGCGGCTACTGGGCCGATAAAAGCCCCCAACCAACAACCTTTTACAGTATCCTCGCCTGGGGCGCCTTTACCATAACGCTTGTACCGGTTATTGCCCAACCAGTGCTGCGTACCGCAGCCAATGCGTTTGACAATCTTGAACTGGGAGTTTTGTTCGGCTCTTTTGTGGTTGTGATGATATTATTCGTCGTCCCGGTTACCCTATTGGGTACGGCTTCCCCCTTTGCAATTCGTCTGGCAATCAGTGATTCCCGTCAGGCTGGCAGTATCTCCGGCAGGATTTATGCGATTTCTACGCTTGGATCATTCGTCGGAACCTTCCTGCCCGTGCTGATCCTGATTCCTGCCATCGGCACATACCGCACCTTTATTGTTCTGGGGGGAATCCTGCTTCTGGTTGCGCTGGCTGCAATGTGGGCCACCAGCGGTTGGAAAAAGGTGTTGAGGTATCTCTGGATGCTGATTATTGTGGTCGGTCTTCTTATTTACGGGGTGCGTGGTGCCAGTAAAACTTCAGCCGGCCTGGTATTTGAGACCGATTCGGCCTACAACTATATCCAAGTCCTGCAAGTTGGCGAAACCAGGCTGCTGCGTCTGAACGATGGTCAGGGTGTCCATTCGATGTACAACCCAACCCAGTATTACTACAACGGTCCCTGGGAGCAAGTACTGGTAGCCCCATTCTTCAACCCCGCTCCAATATTGCCGGAGGATGTGACAAGCCTGGCTATCGTTGGATTAGCCGCCGGGACGACAGCCCGTCAGGCGGATCTGGTCTTCCCGAATATCCAGATGGAAGGGATTGAAATTGACCCGGAAATCGTCGAGGTCGGACAGCGGTATTTTGATATGACCATGGAAAACCTGCATGTTACCGTCCAGGACGGCAGGTGGGCACTCGAGAACAACCCAAATAAATTTCAAGTGATCAGTGTAGATGCTTACCGACCGCCATACATTCCCTGGCACCTGACCACGCAGGAGTTTTTTGCGATCGTGCGGGATCATCTGACCGAAGACGGTGTCATGGTGATCAACATAGGCCGTACCGCTGATGACCGCAGGTTGATTGACACACTGGCATCGACCATCCGATCGGTTTTTCCCAGTGTTCATGTGATGGACCTGCCGGACTCCTTCAATTCGATCCTATTCGCCACCATGCAGCCAACGATTGATACGAATTTGACCGACAATTTTTTGGCACTCAGTCAGAATCCCGACACGCCTCATTTACTCCTGGAAGCGATGGCCTCCACAATAAATAACCTGCAGCCTGCACCGATCGGCAGTACAGTCTTCACGGACGATTGGGCACCCATTGAGTGGATAACAAACGATATGATCTTTGATTTCTTTACTTCAGGTAGTGCGGAGATTCTGCAATGAAATTATTGATAAAAATGATGCAAATCCTGGTTGCCATTGCCATCCCTGTAGCCCTCATTCTTACGGGGTTGAGGGTGTTTTTCACTCCGCCGTTCGCTATCCTTGAATACAACATTCCTGGTTTTCCAGAGGATCCCTACGGTTTCACCAGGGAAGACCGAATTCATTACGCAAATTTATCCTTAAAATACCTAAATAATGATGCCGGCATTGATTTCCTCGGTGATTTAAAATTTGCAGATGGTTCAGCCGTTTTCAATGAGCGCGAACTCAGTCATATGGTTGATGTAAAGATTTTCTTCAAGGCTGCCATGCAGGGTTGGCTTGGATTGGTTATTGCCCTGGTCGTTATCGGTCTGATCAGTTCGAGGGTAAAGCTGACGGGCAAATTCTGGCGGGCTGTTTCCAATGGTGGATGGTTGACATTGGGCTTGATCGGATTAATTCTCGCCACGGTATTTCTGAATTTTTACGCGTTGTTTAGCGCGTTTCACCAGATATTTTTCGAGGGAGATACCTGGCTCTTTTATTATTCTGACACCCTCATCCGTCTGTTCCCAATCCGATTGTGGCAGGACCTGTTTATCGCTATCGGCGGATTGACCGTAGCTGGCGCATTGTTCCTAGCCCTAAAAGGGCGGCGATGGGCTGATTAATAAATAAGGGCAAAAAAATACAGCGCAGGGTTGCCTGCGCTGTATTTTTTTTGGTTTTCTATGATTAACGAACTGCCAGAGGATTTTCTTTGTCTGCTGACGGGTCGAAAATATGGAAGTTATCCATATTGATGACCATTTGTACTTTTTCGCCGATCGTGAACCTGGTACGGGGGTCAACACGAGCTGTGAAGTTGTTATTGCCATTTACCAGGTAAAGGAAGATTTCATTCCCCATCAACTCGGTCACATCCACCGTGGCGTCAATCGGTTCTACGTGAATACCGGATGGCGCATAAATGGGGTTGTGAATATCTTCTGGACGGACGCCCATGATTACCTCTCGGTCTACGAGGCGTTCGTAGGTGGCGGTTTTCGTGTCCGGGATCTTGACCTTATTCGAACCCATGTCAACATAAAGATTTCCTGCATCCTTGCGGATATGGGCCGGGAAGAAGTTCATGGAAGGTGAGCCGATAAATCCTGCAACAAAGAGGTTGGCAGGTTTATCATAAAGTGTTTGAGGGGTATCCAACTGCTGCAGGAAGCCCTTATTCATGACCGCAATACGGGATGCCATGGTCATGGCTTCCACCTGGTCGTGAGTAACGTAAATAAAAGTGGTTTGCAGGCTCTGGTGCAGCTTGCTGATCTGGGCACGCGTCTGCACACGCAACTTGGCATCCAGGTTGGATAGCGGTTCATCAAAAAGGAACACTTTGGGTTCACGAACAATGGCGCGGCCCACTGCCACACGCTGTCGTTGACCACCAGAAAGTTCACGCGGTTTTCTCTTGAGCAGCATTTCAATCCCAAGGATTTCGGCTGCCTGTTGGACGCGCTTCTGGATTTCAGCCTTCGGGACTTTGCGGAGTTTTAGGCCAAAAGCCATATTGTCAAACACAGTCATGTGCGGGTACAACGCATACGACTGGAACACCATGGCAATGTCGCGATCCTTAGGTGGAACGTCGTTGACAACCGCATCCCCAATTTTCACCTTGCCGTCGGTCACCTCTTCCAACCCTGCCAAACAGCGCAAGGCTGTCGTTTTGCCGCAGCCCGATGGGCCAACCAACACCAAAAATTCCTTATCCTGGATTTCGATATTGAGATCGTTAATTGCAACGAAATCACCGAACTTCTTCCATACATGATCGTACGTTACACTAGCCATCGCTTGCCAACCTCCCTTCGGAATGAGTATAGTGATTTCATTATAGACCACCCCATTTAATTGCGCAATCGATTTTAAGGGTTTCTTTTTAAAGAGGATTGTTTACTCTTTAGAACATTAATGCTACAATATTTTATAAATAACAGATAGCGAGAAAATATTATGCCTGAGATACCAGAAATCGCATCGCGAGCCCGGGAAATGAATACCGCTCTGGTGGGCAAGACCATTCAGACGGTCCAGGTAATGCAGCCAAAATGCCTTAATATGTCCGTGGAAGAGTTCCAAACTTGTCTTTCCGGGTCAACAATCGCTAAGGTGGGGTACCACGGGAAGTGGATCCAAACCGAGATTTCCAACGGTTGGTTATTATTAAATATGGGCATGGGCGGAGAGATCCTGCTGGTTCAGCGAACTACCCTGCCAGAGAAGTATCGCTTGATTGTTGACTTTACCGACAGCACCTGCCTTTCGATCAATTTCTGGTGGTTTGGCTACGCGCATTTTTCTCAAGATTTGTTGAGCCATACACTCTCCGCCAGGCTGGGTCCAAACGTTCTCGATCTATCACGAGAAGAATTTAGGAATTTGACGGCTGGTCAGCGCACAAACGTTAAATCGTATTTATTGGATCAGTCGCGCATGGCTGGAATCGGCAACGCTTACATTCACGACATCCTGTTTCTGGCAAAAATTCACCCGCTGCGCAAGCTTGCCAGTCTTTCTTCCGGAGAACTGGATGGCCTTTTCGACAGTATCCAGGCTGGGCTGCTTCCAAGTCTGGAGTTAGGGGGTGCTTTCTATGAAAAAGACCTTTTCGGGCAGCCCGGCGGCTTTACCGGGGACAAAATCTTGATTGGATACCGTGAACATCAACCATGCCCTGTCTGCAAGACCCCCATTACAAAAATTAAGACGGGCAGCACCGGCAGCTATATCTGCCCGCATTGCCAACCGCTATAAACTAATCCCTCCGATGTCTTAATAAAGGTTCCGTAATCTCTTTTCGTTTCCTACCATGATTAGCTTTTTTGTAATTGGATAAATATTGACAGATTTAGTCAATAGAACCCCAAAACCAGCTTATCTCCTGTATAATGGTTGACTGCCTTTCGTTCTGCACCTGGATGGCACCCATCATGGATAAGGATTCGCTGCATGTCAATCCGTTATAAACCATCAGAATATGATCTCAAACAGGCTGTTCATCCCAATCGATTGATTGGGTTGTTACGGTTAATGACGGGCTATCGCTGGCTCTACCTTGCTGCAAATTTGAGTATTGGCATATCCGCAGCTGCAAAAACCTGCACTTATTTGCTCCTGAGCTACTTCGTCGATCACTTCCTGCAAGCCCGGGATGCGACGGTAACACTGATCGGAATCGCCCTTGGTTTTGTCGGGCTGGCAGCAATAGAGGGAACCTTTTCATTTATGAGCGGCCGTCTGGCGGCTTATTGCTCGGAGAGCATCACCCGCCGTCTGCGCAATTACCTGTTCGACCACATCCAACACCTGAGCTTCACTTACCACTCAAAGACTGAGACCGGAGAATTGATCCAGCGCTGTACATCTGACACCGACGCCTTGCGGCGTTTCTTCTCAGACCAGGCGATTGGGATCGGACGTATTGTTTTCTTGTTTGTGATTAACTTCGTGGCGATTCTCCAGTTGAATGCAAAATTGGCCTTGCTTTCGGTCATCGTTGTGCCGGTGGTGTTGATCGTCTCGATAATCTTCTTCAGGAAGATTTCAAAATTATACGAGTCGTATCAAGCACAGGATGCTGTGGTTTCAACCACCTTACAGGAAAACCTGACCGGAATCCGGGTAGTTAAAGCCTTTGCGCGGCAGGATTATGAAATCAATAAATTTGATAGGCAAAATTGGGAAAAATTCGTCCGTGGACGCAACCTCCTTACCATGCAATCTCTTTTCTGGCCGATCTCGGACACCGTTTGCAACATCCAGATCATCGTCGGTTATTTAATCGGTGCTTTGATGGCAATCAACGGCGAAATAACGGTCGGCGTATATCTGGCTTATGCAGGGCTGATTGTGTGGATCATTTTCCCCATGAGCTATCTAGGCCGCCTGATCGTTCAAACCTCAACCGGAATGGTGTCTTACAAACGTGTCATGGCGATTATCCGCGAAGACCGTGAACCTCTCGATCTTGGCGACTATATCCCGAGCCAGGGGCTGAAAGGGAAAATCGAGTTCCGAAATGTGGGCTTCACCTACGAGGAAGGCAGCCAGGCTCTGGAGGGTATCAGCTTTACTGTCCAGCCCGGTCAGGTGATTGCACTCCTCGGGTCCACCGGCTCCGGGAAAACCACACTGGTCAACCTGCTGCCAAGGTTTTACGCGTACAGCGCGGGCAGTATCCTTCTGGACGGGGTCGAATTGGACCGCTATCCGAGAAGGGTCTTACGTCAGCATATCGGCATCGTGGAACAGGAACCATTTCTTTTCTCGAGATCCATCCGTGAAAATATCACCTACGGAGTCGGACGGGATGTGCCGCAGGAAGAAATTGAAGCCGCAGCCAAAGCAGCAGCCGTCCATGATGTGATTATGTCCTTCGCCAAGGGGTATGCGACCCTGGTCGGCGAAAAAGGTGTGACCCTTTCCGGCGGGCAAAAACAACGGGTCGCCATTGCCCGCACATTGTTGAAGAACCCCAGGATATTAATTCTGGACGATTCCACCTCCTCGGTAGACACAGAGACCGAAGCCGAAATCCGTGAGGCATTGCAAAATCTGATGAAGGATCGGACCACATTTATCATCGCACATCGCATTCAATCCATCATGGATGCCGATCACATCCTGGTCCTGGATAATGGGCGAATTGTTCAAGCCGGCAAGCACGACGACCTGGTAGGTCAACCGGGTATCTATCAAAAAATATTCAACATCCAGACCCGGATTGACGACGAGCTGGAAAAGGAGATCGCCAGTGTCGGATGATTATTTAGAAGAAGAGGAGTTCCAGACAAACTTCTCGGGAAAAACCTTAAGGCGCATTCTGAGCCTTACACGTCCGCATATCCGCTGGGTGATTGGTTTCCTGATCGCCATCTTTGTCGTTTCCGGGCTGGATGCTCTGTTTACCTACATCAGTTCATTGATCATTGACGACGGCATCATCGCTGCCAATAAACCAGTCCTGTACCGTCTCCTGACGATTTACGGTTCTTTAATGCTGCTTCAGGCACTGGCTGTTTTCTGTTTTGTATATCTGGCGGGTGTATTGGGAGAACGGGTGCGCTACGATCTGCGCCAGCGGATGTTTAACCACCTTCAGGATCTTTCTTTATCCTATTTCAGCCGGACACCCGTCGGCTGGATCATGTCGCGGGTTACTTCGGACAGCGAACGCGTGGCGGACCTGGTTACCTGGGGTTTGATCGATTCGACCTGGGCATTGACGAACATCCTGACCTCGATGACCTTCATGCTCATCATCAACTGGCGGATGGCCTTGATTGTGCTCGCAATTCTGCCGATTCTTTTCTGGATTGCCTATGAATTCCGCAAACGAATCCTGGGTGAATTCAGGAATGTTCGCAAATTCAATTCCAAAATTACCGGAGCGTTTAACGAAAACATCAGCGGGGTTCGGGTGGTTAAAGCCCTGGGCCGTGAAGATGCCAATCTGCAAGATTTTAGTATTCTGACCGGTAACATGTTCCGCACCAGCTACAAGGCGGCCTGGTTAAGTGCACTTTTTCTTCCCAGCGTGCAGATCATTTCCGCGATCGCCCTGGGCAGCATCGTTTATTATGGCGGCGGTCAAGCCCAGGCTGGCACCATGACCGTAGGTGGGATTCAAGCTTTCGTCGCCTATGTAACATTCATGATGTGGCCCATCCAGGACCTGGCCCGGGTTTTTGCAGAAATGCAGCACTCGATTGCGTCAGCGGAACGCATTTTCTCGCTGATCGACAGCATCCCTGAGGTCACGGATTCGCCGCAGGCCTATGATCCCGGTACCATGCAGGGAGACGTTGCATTTGAAAATGTAACCTTCTACTACTCTGATGGCGACGGTTCTCACGTTCTGGATAATTTCTCGCTTACTGTCAAACGCGGCGAGACAATTGCCCTTGTCGGTCCAACGGGTGGCGGGAAATCGACGATAGTTAACTTAATATGCCGTTTTTATGAACCAAAGGAAGGCTGCATTACGATTGGCGGCCATAACTACACAGAATATTCACTGCGAGCCATTCAATCCCGTATTGGCATGGTGCTGCAGACCCCCCACCTGTTCACTGGTTCGATCCGGGAAAATATCCGGTATGGACGGCTGACCGCCACCGATCAAGAAGTTGAGGATGCAGCAGTTCTGGCAGGCGCGCATGAGTTTATTACCCGCTTCCCCAAGGGCTATGACGAGAATGTGGGGGAGGGAGGTAACTTATTATCCGTCGGTCAGAAGCAGTTAATCTCGCTTGCCCGTGCGGTTCTGGCAAAACCGGAAATCTTCATCATGGACGAGGCGACATCGTCGGTTGACACACTGACGGAAGCGCTTATCCAGCGCGGCATGGAAACCATGATGAAAGGCCGCACCAGCTTTATCATCGCTCACCGTCTATCTACCATCAAACGCGCTGACCGTATTCTGGTTATAGATAACGGACATATTGCTGAATCAGGAACACACTCAGAACTGCTAAAGCTGCGTGGAAAATACTTCCAGCTTTACACCAGACAGTTCCGGCATCAGATGGAACAGGAATTTGATCCTTTTATCAGCGAAGCGGAAAAAAGTTGAAATAAAAACCATTAAGCAAACAAGCCCTCGTCCGAATATAACGAGGGCTTGTTTCTTTTCTAATATTCGTTACGAACCGAAGTTTTGAATGGAAGGGCTCAACCAGAAGACCTCAATCGAAGCTGTACTGTTTTTGTTGGAGGCACCAAGCACGAAAGTCAGGTTTTTCCCTTCAAATTGGCTCAGGTCAATATCAACTTTCGTATACTTCCCGTCAAACGATTCGTTCCACTTTCCCAGGTTGACCAATTCACCGTTGTCAATTCGGTAATCGAGATTGAATGTAGTCTCACAGGCGGAGTTGCTCTCCATACAACCAATGAAAGCGATGAAGTGATCTCCCTTTTTGATCGTAACCGCCGGGTAGTACGCCTGCATCCAATCATTTGGGCTGGTGATGTGCATGACGATTGTGCGCTCGTCCTCCTGCTTCTTTCCTTCCAATAAAGGATTCATCGCCACGGCTGCCCACTCTTCCTCGCTCTGGCTCACATTCGGACAGGGCAGCGTAACCATACCGGCATTACTCTTCCAGGTGGCGCTGCATATGGATGCGGTAAAGTCGTAGGGGAAGATAGCGCTTGGGACCGCATCACTCTTGTAGGCCGCTTTTACTTTAATGCTGACCCAGATTCCGCTTTTCCCGCCGCCCAGCCCAAACAGCTTGTCACTGCCGTCACGGAGAAGCCAGGTACTCTTGAACGAACCGGACGAAGCAGGGGCTACCATATCCACCGAAATATCCACCGTTTCGCCTGGACGCACACTGCTCTTGAGGGCAACTGCTGCCGGTGCGCTCATTGCACTCCCGTCAGAAAAAACCAGGTCATAATCTGTTGTCCAGGTGCAGCTGCCGCTGTTCACCAGGCGCCAGGTCTTTGTAAATTTGGCTCCCGGTGCATATTCGGTATCGTCTGGCACGGTTACATCCTTGACAAAGCCAGCCGAGTTGCAAACCAACTGAATTTGAGTCTTAGTTACAGTTGGAGTAGCCGTCGGTTCGGCCGGGCTTACGGTAATGTTTGGGGTAGGCTGGACCACCTCGACTGTATTGGTAGGTGCAGGCGTGGCTTGCGCAGCTTGAGTCGCCTGCGAGACTAAGGTTTCAAATGCCTGCTGCGTCAGGACAGCACCAACGGTCCCCATAACCTGGGTTTGCTCGATATACTCCGAGTTTTGGCCTGTCTTTGGAATCAAAGCGCTGCAAGCAGCTACCATAACCATGGTGACCATAAATACAAATAAGATAAGAATGATTCGCTTGTTCATTGTTGACCTTTCGTACCCATCCACAATCATTGAATTAATTGCTCAACTACTTGATAAAGACGTAAGCATTCTCGAAACGGTTCCCGAAGTAACTTGAATTTCGGGGGAATTAATGATCGGAAGGATCCGGGTCGTAGATTTACAGGAATACAAGTGAAAGTTTTTCTTCATCAGGTAGAATTGGGGTGAGATTTTTTGCCCATTACACTTTTGAAGCGAGCAAGTACCTTGCCTGATATCTCCCTGGAAACAATCGAAGAAATTAAGAATATCCTGCGTTCAGCCGGCGACATTGCTCTAAAACGCAGGCAACTGGCGCAAATCCGACTAAAGCCAGACAACACCCCTTATACCGACGTCGAACTGGAGATGGAAGCCTGCATTATCCCTTTCCTACAGACAAACTTCCCTGAAGCTCAAATTATCTCAGAGGAAAGCGGTGTATTCGGGAACACGCCGGCAAATATCTGGGCGCTCGATCCGGTGGATGGCACCAAGGTGTTCCTGAATGGCCTGCCTAACTGGGGAGTTTCGCTCGGTTTGCTTGAAAACGGTCATCCCAAATTAGGCTTTTTCTATATGCCAGCAACCGGTGATTTTTACTGGGGAGGAGATGGATATGGTGCACACCTGAACGACATAGACCTGCAAACCATCCCGCGGCTGGCATTCGACTCCCCGCTCGCATTTCTTGCGGTACCCGCCAATGTTCACCGGCATTTTAATTTAAATTACCCGAGCATACGCTGTTTTGGTTCTACGGCCGCGCATATGTGTTATGTAGCGCAGGGAATTGCAGTCGGGGCAATCACCCGCAGGGTAAATCTGTGGGACCTGGCAGGGGTACTCCCCATCCTGCAGCAGGCTGGCATTCAGGTTGAATTTCTAACCCGGGGCACCTTTTCAGCTGCGGATTACCTGACCCAGGCGAAATTTCCAGAAGAAATTCTGGCTTCCCCGCCTGAATATATGCCTTTGATCCGTGCAGGGCTGCATCCTAAACCAGCCCGGAATTCCGCTTGACCAACGGAATTAGTTTTTACTGATCAATAAAGGTGCCGTGGACTCAGCCCAGGTGTTAATCGCGTCCCAATTGCGATAATCGCCTGGTTTTATTTTGAGGTAGGCAGCAAAGAATTTCATGCCTATCCTAGTCGCCAGGCTGTACTTATCAGGCAGGTAGGCACCGGTAAAGCGCCCTTCAGCTACAGGTGTGACAGCGGACCGGACATTGGTTAAAAACTCGCCAATAAATTTCTGAGATTGTTCGTCACTTTTTATGGTCATTAAACACACCAGGAAGAATGCCGTCGGCACAGCTCCGAGTTCTATCTTATGGTCCTGGACGAATTTCACGGCTTCTGGCAGCCACTCGCCGCTTTGAATTGCGCTACCAACAACGACCGCATCGTAAGCTGCTAAATCAACCCCATTCTTCATTGGGATTACATCCACGGCTGCGCCGGTCTCGGCAATCTTCTTGCCAATGGCATCAGCGACTCCCGCGGTTGAACCGGAGTAACTGGCATATGTCACCAGAACCTTTTTATTACCCACGCCTTCTCCTCCATAAGTAGTCTCGATCCAGTCAACCTCGTTAGGGTCAAGCTCACTGGAACAGGAACTGGTAAACCCGGCTCCCGTTAAAACTGTTGCGCCTAAAGCCAAACCTGAAACGCGTAAAAAACCTCGCCGGTCCATGGAGCCCATGCAGACAACCCCTTTCAACCCCGCCTTAATTCGTTTATCCGTATACAATCAACTATTATAGGGATCGTCATATCCAATACTACCCTTAGTTTTACAAAAGAGCCGAACAATAGGAAATTGTTCAGCTCTTGTCGGACCCGGATCAAATCAGAAAAGGGTTCAGACTCTATTCTTTATTCTTGGTAGGTGTTTCTTATCCAAGATTCATTAAAGCAAATTCCCAGTTGAGCAGCTTATCAATAACTGCATTAACGTATGCTGCCCGCAGGTTTTGATAGTCCAGATAGTATGCGTGCTCCCAGACATCAATGGTCAACAATGGTTTTTGACCAGTTGTCAGGGGCGTCTCTGCATTGAGCGTCTTCCGGATTTTTAGCTGGTCACCGTCAAGTACCAACCAGGCCCACCCGCTGCCGAACTGGGTCACAGCAGCGTTGGCAAATTCCTGTTTGAATTGTTCATATCCGCCAAACGAATTCTCGATCAGGTGTTTGAGGGCTGCAGGGGGTTCTCCACCACCAATTGGGCTTAAAGAGTGCCAGTAAAAAGTATGGTTCCAGGTCTGTGCGGCATTGTTAAATATGCCCGCTTTTTCCGGCCTGCCGGCTGTGGCCAAAATATGCTGTTCAAGCGGCTTATCCGCAAAGTCACTGCCTGCTATTAATTTATTCAGGTTATCAACGTAGGTCTTATGATGCTTTCCGTAATGGAAACTTATCGTCCGGGCAGATATCACGGGTTCCAGGGCATTTTCCGTAAAGGGCAATTCAGGTAAAGATATCATCGGGGTTTGGGCTGTCATTTTTTCTCCTTTTGGGTATTTGAGAATACGGGGCAGAACTATAAGAAATTCGAAGGGCGGTATAAATCCAAATGTATTTGATTTAGAAAACAGGCCGGTCCAACCTAAACTGGGGTAAATAAGAGAGGGCAAACAGAATACAAATAATGGTCGACTTTAATTATAGAAGGGACCAACTATCAACAATTAATATACATTCGTGCTTGATAAGCTTAACTATATTTTACTCTGGACCAGATTAAAGCGCATGCCTAGAACTCGTTTATTTTGTAACTGCATTTGGTGCTACGGTTGAAGGCTCCCGCTTTTATTCGGGAGAACTCTTTCACGGATCTAAAAAATGGGTAGCCCCAAGAGCGTTTTATGTTTTTGTTGGCGCAAGGAAGATGTCAACCTTCCAGGAGCACATCCTGAATATTTCGACTGAGCTCCAGGCTGGAAGGATCATCTGTAAGGAATTCGATTCTTTCCGGGCTGTCCACCCCCAATCCCAGTTCAACGGCCCGTGCGATTTGTTCCTGCTCGAAGATTTTGCCGGCGGCTGCCTCGGTTTTACAGCCAAAATAGCGCAGCATCGCCACTCCTACAGCATCGATCGCCACCCTGTCTGTTCCAGCCAGGAAGACCTGTGGATGAACCAGGTCCCCGCTATCCGGTCCACCGGAAATTAAGGCGTCAAATCCATCCATCACGACCAGGGAAGGTGAGTAAGCCGCATTAATCTCGGCAATCATCCGGCGTTGATCGATGGAGTTATGGAGCTCCGTCATGTAGTTGTAATTCGCTTGCGGGATGCGTTTTGCCACCATGCCCACGGAGTTCTTAAGCGAGAGGGTGAAATGTCCGCCAAATCGATGCGTTTTTAAGCAGCATGTTTGGACAAGAACGTCGGCATCCAGACACGGGCGTGCCATCCAGAACCCGCGCTGCCAGTGGCTGTTAACCGGTTGAAATTCCACCCAATCCTGTGCGGGCAATTCATCGAAGACGGTTACATCGAAAACCATCGCTTGAGCCAGGTCAAATATCCCGATCTCCTGCATGACCTGCCTGGTATTGCCCATACCGCTGCGGTCCCCAATGGTTATCCGGCTTGCGCCATGCTGTTGAAAACTGGTTACCAATTCAGCAACGACGTCCAGGTGGGTGGAACCGGGTGTCGGGTCCGAACTGTTGAAGTTTGGTTTCAGAAAAACACTTTTTCCCCTGACCGGTGGTGGTCCAAAAAGATCGATTACGCGCCGAACACCCTCGGTGCGGCTTTCCGCTTTAACCAATGCAACCTGTGCTGTTTTTTTGGAGGGGAGGGTGGATTGAACGGGAGGTTGGATAATGCTCGGCTCTGTCATGGTTGACACCTGTCCTGATTTTGAAGTTGCTGCCGGTTCGAGTGGGAATTTTGACGTTGGCTTCGGTGTCGGCCTGTCAGGAGATCCGGTTGAACAACCAGCTAGCAAAGGAGAGACAGCTGCTGCACCCCCAATCTTGGCAGCGATTGCCAGAAATTCCCGTCGGCTGATATGAGGACTCATAAATACCTTCTAACGTTTGCGAAAAGGAAAAAGTTGACAGCGATGTTCGCCATATTGATAAAATTTTCAGTACTATATTACAGAAAACAATGGCCAAAAAGCAAGAAGCCAGGTAATGGCAGCATCGCAACCAGACTGCTGTTTTCACGTATATAAATCAGAGAAATTTCGATTGAAAGGGAGCAAGCAAATGACAACAGAAACCACGACAAATTACCAGGCACGTCCACGGAAAAAGTATTACCGCAGTCAGGGTGCGTCTGAGGCCGTATATGGATTGGGCATGATCGGTGCCTGGGTTTACTTCATCGGCAACGCCACCACGTTTTGGATCGGTGTATTGGGCTTCCTTAAGGGGCTCGTATGGCCCGCTCTGTTGGTTTACGAGGTCCTGAAAAACCTTAATATGTAATCGCTCGATCCTGGCAATTGGCTTTCAAAACTTAACAGGATTGGCGTTCAAAAGAATATTGTGACCAAAGGTGCGGCAAATCCGCACCTTTGATTATTTTCCGTGCTGTTCCCTCATATCCGGGATATCGTTAATGGTGAATTTTGTCAGTTCCACCACTTTGGCATTTCGGCGGAAAAACGGCGGAATGATCTGAAATACTGCGGCTTTATCTTCGATTTCAGCGATGAACCATGCCTTATGCTCACCATCTTCACAACCCCAGTCTGCGTTGGTTACAAAATGCGATCCAGTCTCAAGGAAGCTCCGAATAGCCTGGTCGCATGCTTCTTTCGTCGGCTCATGGGTAACTTCAACAAAAAACCTTGGCATAAGCAAACCTCAACTTTCATCCCACGAAATAACCATTTCAATTGGAAAAAAACAAGTTTCCTATTATATTGTTGATAAATAATATCATAATTTTGACTGTTAAAGTTATGTCGATTTAGCATCGCTTGAAAATAATATGTTTTCTTCGAAAATTGCGTACGACCAAAGCCGTACCAAAGGCATTACACTAAAAATGGGATAAACCAGCGAGTTTCACGTTTATATTCTTCGTATGCGGCCCCAAATTTCGTTAAATCTTCAGCCTCTTCTACCCGGGCTGTCAGGGCCGCTGAAACGGTCAGAATGATGAGCAGTCCTATTACCAACCATGATAGATGTTTCAAGCCTGCACCCCAGCCCAGCGTCAGCAGAGAAGCATACATGGGGTGTCGAACATACCGGTAAACACCGGTTTTGACCAGGCAGGTGGTAGCCTCGAACCTTCCTTGAGGTTTCCCAACCCGACGCAATTCAACAACTGCAGCTGCGACCAGCAAAATTGATGCTATCAACAGCGGCCACGAGAAAACCTGGGGGATATTAAATGGATCAGTAAACCAGAAAGGCAGGTTGAGGACAACCAGACCTAAAGCAGACTCGAATGAGAAAAACCGGTAAAAACCGTACCGTTTTCGCAGCCGAAAGAAAGGCCGGGAAAATATGGTTATTGGAAGAGAAAGGAATATGAAGAGAGCTGCCTGCCAATTCATCCGACTCGTTTAACTCATGGCTGCAAAATAACCTAACAAGAAAAAGAAATCTGCGAAGAAGTGTCCCAGAACGGCGCCCCAAATACTTCTCGTTCGCTGCACAATATAACAAAGCGCCATTCCAAGGAGGAGTGTGAAAAGCACCAGCAGCAAGGATGAAAGGGTGCCGGTAAAATTTCCGAATACGTGGAGCATGCCGAATAACAGCGCCGTGATCCAGAATGCCAGATGCCTCCCCATCAGATCTTCAAACCGTGACAGAAACAGTCCGCGGAACCAGAGCTCCTCCATGAAACCATTGAAGATAGCAAATATCGTTATCCACCCGATCTCAGGCAGCAGGAACTTTAAATTCGAGCCCTGAAAGACCTGCCAGCCGCCCTGGGAGAGGAAATAACCGAATAAAATTACTCCAACCCCCAGTCCGCCTACCAGGGACAACCCCACCTCACCCTTCGCCAGATAAAGGCCAGATAATTTCTTTCCACTCAGCAGTACCGCCAATAAGATCATGAGAATAATCGGTATGGTTTCGTTGATTTTATCTACCGCGAATCCTCGAGCATCCTCCCCGGAGATGCCAAACCACCTTTGCAGCCAGCCGCCTGTCAGACCGGCAACCCAGAGGCCAGCGCTGACTGCCAAAAACGCCAGGTCGGTATGCCATGCTGGTTTATTGCGTTTAAAGATAAATAAACCTGCCAGGAAAATCAGACATAAAACAAAACGTAATACTCTGCGGGTTTCGATGGGAACCCCATCAAAATATCCGGCCAGACCGATGGTTGTGCCCGCAATGAAACAAGCTAGCGGTACCGCCCACCGCCACGATCCGGATAATTGCGATTCTTCATGCGCTGCCATACCCACCTCGCCAACTGGACGCCTTGGAAAAACAAATCAACAATCCCCCACGCATACAGTGTAGCAGATTGACCCATGCAATCCAATCAGGAATTGCGGCTCTAGTGAGTATTTTCCTGGCAAAATACCCGGAAAGTGTGATTGTACGGTCGACTAATAACGACAAGACTACTCGAATGAGTATTGGATTTGTTAGATCCTAATTTTTTACCATTGGCTTGAGACATATTATAAGAATTTGCGACAAATTAATATCGAATGTTCGGGTGTGCTAACCTATGAATTTTTCCTTCACATGGGGAGTTAAGAGCCTGATTCTAGCTCAATTGTTGGCTAGGTATTTTAATTCAAAAGATTGTTAATATTCACCGCGATAGTAATCGGATCGTTTATAATTCAAGGTAAGTAAAATTAATCAAGAGGGCACAGGCACCGAAATATTCCGTGTCTATATGCTCAGAAGTGCGGAGTTTGCGGGTATCAAACCTTAACGGGACACTTTTCCGGCAAGGAACATGAAAAAAAAAAACAACTAAAATTTGCCATTCCAATCTAAGGCAAATCGGAAACATATTTGACGGCTTTATCTGAGCAAAGGCTTCTATTAGCTGGAC
>CAYPJS010000062.1:0-31613 GCA_964411135.1 uncultured Anaerolinea sp. | reverse complement strand
TTTATCTTTTTGGTCACCGGTATCTCAGTCGGAGTGGCAACGCTGATCATCTGGATTGGTTTGTTTATTCTGGCGATGGTAATTGCCGGCTGGTGGCTGTGCGCAGGTTTTGAGCGCGTCATGGCGATCAATTTGCTGCATTTTGATATTGCTCCAATGTCGACCCCGCGCTCAGAAAAGGCACAGACCAATCTGCAGAAACTGGGTGCTTTTCTGACCAACCCGGTCACCTGGAAGAGCTTGCTATACCTGTTTGTAAAATTTCCTCTCGGGATCCTGTCGTTTGTTGTCCTGGTGACACTTACATCAATTACCCTGGTAATGTTGTTTGCACCCCTTTTGTACCGGTACATTCAACCGGAAATTATTGGTTGGACAGGTGTGATTTGGCGCATCGACACGATGGGTGAAGCGGTTGCTGCTTCTGTGATCGGTTTCATCCTGATCTTCGTGTCTTTGCACATTTTCAATGGATTGGCATGGGTGTCCGGAAAATTTGCCCAGATCATGTTGGGTAACCCTCATCCAGCTGCAGTGGTTTCTCCAGCCCCCGTTCCTCCCGTGGAAAACGTTAATTCGGTACCCTCCGTCGAAGGTGCCGAGAAAAATCAAGCGTCGGAAGTCCTGGCAGAATCCCCGCAGGTGATTTCGGAACCGGTGGTCCGTCCCGAAGAAAACCCGGAGTAATGGTCCAATAGATGATCAGCGCGGTGCAAAAGCACCGCGCTGTTTTTTTTTTATAATCCGTTTTATTAAAAAACTTACGGCTTAGCCTGGCCCTGACGGGCTACAGCCTCAGCGGCAGCTTTGACAGCCTCCGGGTCGCCGAGATAGCGTTTGGAAAGCACATTGAACTTCTCGTCGACCGAATACGCCAGCGGGACGCCGGTGGGGATGTTCAATTCAACAATTTCTTCGTCGGAAATGTGGTCCAAGAATTTAACCATCGCACGCAAGCTGTTTCCATGTGCCACAATCAGAATCTTCTCACCAGCCAACAGACGGGGTGCGATTGCTTTTTCCCAGTAGGGCATTACACGCGCAAGGGTGATCTTGAGCGACTCAGTTGCTGGCAGGACTGCCGGATCAATATTGGCGTAACGCCGGTCGAAACGCGGGTGGCGTTCATCATCCAGCGTTAATTCAGGAGGGGGAGTAGCAAAGCTGCGCCGCCAAATTTTTACCTGTTCGTCTCCATACTTCTTGGCAGTTTCGGCCTTGTTGAGGCCCTGGAGTGCTCCGTAATGCCTTTCATTCAATTCCCAGGCGCGCTCGACTGGCAGCCACATCGCGTCCATGACATCCAGGGCGATCCACAGCGTTCTGATGGCCCGCTTCAAGACGGATGTGAAGACAAAATCAAACTGGTAATTTTCCTGAAGCATTAACCTTCCAGCCTCGTTGGCTTCCTTGATGCCGGTGTCGGTCAGATCGACGTCGGTCCAACCGGTGAAACGATTTTCGAGATTCCAGGTGGATTGCCCATGGCGCAGCAAGACCAAATTTTCTTTCATTGATTAACCTCCAAAAGTATGTGAATAATTGCGGACTAAATAATAACGAATTATACATGACAACCCGGCTAACCCTGGTGTGGTCGTGGGAATTGTCCAAAACTTCTTCTGGAATCCTCTGAAAAATCTTGTGGTCATTTCCCTTTATAATCATTGGTGCCAACAACAAATATTACCCTGAGGTTATTATGTTCGTCTTCCTGTCCAAAATTCTGCCGCTGCTGGTTTATCCCATTGGATTGGCATGCGTCTTTATTTCCCTGGCGTTGATTATTAAACGGGAAACTATACGGAAAATTGCCACCTGGCTGGCATTAATCGTATTATTTGTCGGCGGAAACCGCTGGGTTGCAATGAGTCTAACCCGCTCACTTGAACAGCGATATCTTCCGCCGCAGGTTTTCCCGGCTGTTGAAGCAATCGTGGTTCTGGGCGGCGGAACAGAATCCTATGGAGCGCCGCGCAGCGGAGTCGAACTGAATGGGGCCGGTGACCGGCTGGTGCAAGCAGTCCGGCTTTACCGCCAGGGTGTATCCCCTCAGATACTTGTCAGCGGCGGCAATATCACCTGGCTTGGCGGCCGTCCGAGCACGCCTGCTGAAGAAATGAAAGATATGCTAATCTTCATGGGTGTCCCTGGAGATTCGATTCTCCTCCAGCCAGATTCGCAAAACACCTATGAAGATGCACTTTATTCAGCTGAAATGCTGGATGAACTTGGCATCCAGAAAATCGTGCTGGTGACCTCAGCGACTCATATGCCGAGATCCGTCGCGTTATTCGAAGCGCAAGGGCTCGAAGTTATCCCGTCGCCGGCGGATTTTAGCGTGCCTGATTACGCCTGGCAGGACTTGTGGCAGGGCGATATTCAATCACAGCTCATCAACATCATCCCCAATGCGGGGTCGTTATCTCAAACTACCAGCAGCCTGAAGGAACACATCGGTTGGTTGGTTTATAAATTGCGCGGCTGGTTATAAAAATCAGGCGTTACGGCAGGCTGCGCAGCAGCTTGATCGTCTTCCCGGGATCATCAGTGAGAATGGCGTCGAAACCCATTTTCTTGTAGCGCTTCAACCGTGAATCAGGGGTTGGATCCAGGGGACAGCTTACCTGCCCGTTACGGTGTGCCATTTTTGCATACCATGGGTTGAGGTACAGCAGTGGCCAAAAGACACCAATCAACTGAACCCCCTTCCGTGGAATCGGATTCCCCATACTGATTAAACCAATGGGCAAATCTGGTGCTTCCCTTTGGACAGCCTGGAGGTAGTCCAGGTGGAAGGACAGTAATACCGTCCGGTCGAAAACGTTGGCTTGTTTTAATTGAGCGACCAGTTGTTGTGCAACTTTCGGTTCAAGGAACCTTGCACTTTTAAGCTCAAGGGCCAGGGCACGGTCTGCCGGCAGGATCGCTGTTAACTCGTCCAGGGTAGGAATACGCTCCTGCGAATACTCGGGCTTGCCGTAAAATGCTGAAAGCTTTTTCAGGTCAGAAAGCGATTTTTCGGCAACTGCGCCTTGACCGTCGGTCGTGCGGTCAACGGTCGCATCATGGATGCAAACCAGGGTACCATCCAGAGTCAGGTGCAAATCGGTTTCAAGGATGTCAGCACCTTCATCAAGTGCGCACTGAAAAGCTGACAGAGTATTTTCCGGGCAGCGTGCGCGATTTCCGCGGTGCGCCATCACGTATGGTTTTTCTCGCCCAGTTAACTCAAGAGCTTTGCCCACCATGGAACCTCCTTCAATCTATCTTTGCTGCCATCAGATCATGTTTATCCAACGGATGAAGGAACGCGGTTTCGAGCGCATTCGCTTGCGCCTGAGCAATCTGCCTGGGCGTTAACCCGGCTGCTGGCGCAGCCACGCGATACTCATGCTCCAGGGTGATGGCAGATATCCCCGGGTCATCGGAATTGAGGGTGGCAAGGAGGCCGGCTTCGAGAAATTGGCGGATCGGGTGTTCCAGATAGCTTGGGACTGTGGAGGTTTGTACATTACTGGTTAAATTCGCCTCGATCCCGATTCGCTTTTCTCTGACCAATTCCACCACTGAATCATCCTCGAAAAGGTGAACAGCATGACCGATTCGTTCAGCACCCAGTTGTTCAATTGAGTCTCGGATGCTGCCAGCTCCATCCGATTCGCCGGCATGCACTGTTACATGCAGTCCTGCATTCCGGACCAGGGTGAAATGGTCTTTAAATAGTCGTGCAGGGAAATGAGCTTCATCCCCGGCTAGGTCAACTGCTACGAGCTTGTCCTTGAAGGCTAAGATAGCCTCCAACTCCTTCATCCCAATTTCAGGACCATATGTCCGTGAAATGATGCCGATTAGCTGTACGGGAACACCAAAATCGCGGACGCCAGCTTCGATACCGTCTGCGACCGCCTCAACAACTTCGGCAGGGTTGAGATTAGCCGACTGTGCCATGTACCATGGACTGAAGCGTAGCTCGGCATAATCGATTCGTTCCCGTGCCAAATCCTCCACATTTTCGTAAGCAATCCGGCGGCAGGCCTGTGCATCCACGAGAATGGCTGTCATCCATTTAAATTTTTCCAGGAAGGCCAGGACTCCTGGTTGAGGTTCAGTGACCTGCACGTGCGGTCTGAGTCCTTCGATGGTCCAGGCAGGCAGCGGCAAATTATGTTTACGGCCAAGATCGAGGATTGTTTCCAGCCGAACCGAACCATCGAGATGGCGGTGCAAATCAATCAAAGGCAGGTGCGGATCCATCGGCGTCTCTCCATGAAAACAGAACCCTAAAGATATTTTTTAAACCAGCGGGCGATGTGGCTAAGCCGTACAATTCGTCGGTCGGTCCGGCCATTTCGTGAGAGACCGTGGAACTCCTCGGGGAAACGAACGAATTCCGTATCGACACCAAGGCGTTTAAGGGCAACAAAAACCTGCTCGCTTTGTTCAATCGGGCAGCGGTGATCCATTTCGTTGTGGATGACGAGCGTAGGGGTCTTTGCGTTGCCGATGAATGCGATTGGAGAATGATCCCAATAGTACTGCAGATCCTCATAGGGGGCTTTGTCATTAAGTTCCTGTTGAAACAGCCAGTTGTAGTCGCTTGAACCCCACATCGAGACAAAATTGGATACACAGCGCTGTGTGACAGCCGCTTTGAATCGTTCGGTATGACCAATAATCCAGACGGTCATATAGCCGCCATAACTGCCGCCAGTAACCCCCATTCGATTCGCGTCGATATAAGGTAGCCCTTCCGCATAATCTGCCCAGGTCATCAGATCGCTGTAATCGGCTTCCCCCCAATTGCGGGCAATTGCTCCGGAGTGCTTTTCTCCATATCCTCGACCGCCTCGCGGGTTTGAAAAGTAAACCACAAAACCCTGGGCAGCCAGATAATAAAATTCATGCATAAAGAGTTCACCATATTGTGTCAGTGGACCTCCGTGGATTTCCATAATCGAAGGATACTTGCTGGAGGGATCGAAATCAGGAGGTTTGATAATCCATCCTTGTAGTTCATTGCCGGCTTTACCTTCGAACCAGACCTCCTCGCATACTCCCAGATTCACGCGGTCAAGCCAGTCGCGGTTGAAACGGGTCAGCTGTCGTGGATGTTCGGGTTTTTCATCCTTGATTTCAGCCACAAAAACCTGGCCCGGGTCCGTCATCGAACCAAAAAGGTAGGCCATTTTTGTGTGAGTGGCATCAAAGGTATTACCTGAAACAACACCCTTTGGATCAAAAAACGGAATGACCTTTTTGGTCGCGACTTCCACCTGATAGAGGTGAGTCGAGCCGTGCAGTAAGACAGGAAAAACAATCCTCTTTCCATCAAGCGACCAAACCGCCGCCCGCGTTTCAGGCTGCCCAATATCATTTATTGTCCAGGCGCTGACATGCAGGTCATAACCGCCGGTCAAATTAATGGCGTCGCTTTTCCCATCCGTTGCAATTACCCATACATTGACGTTTCGCCAGCCTTCGCCTTCCCCTTCCTGACCGTAATAAGCAATCCATTTGCCATCCGGCGAGAATTTTGCTGCTGCTTTGGCACCGATGGGAGCGGGCAGCTTGCGACTCTGCCCGCCGGCGAGCGGCATCAAGAACAGGTCCTGGCGGTCCGGAAACATATCCGGATCGGCTGTAACATTGCTAGTGTACACGATCCATTTCCCATCCGGAGAAACATCCGCTTCCGATTCGTCAAACACCTTGTGATCGGTCAGCTGGGTTGATTTACCCGTGGAAACGTTGACCGACCACAGGTGAGTCCGCTCTCTGGGCAGGTAGCCATAACCGTCCATTTTGTAGAAGACCCTCTCATAGTGACGTGATGGAGTGCTAAGTTTTTTCAGATCCGGGTCTTTTTCTCGTGCCACTATTTCAGGATCCGTTTTGCGTATTTCACAAACCAGCTGCTTTCCGTCAGGCGTCCAATTAAAATTGTTTATCTCACCCTCGATCTGGGTCAGGGGGCGTGCTTCACCTCCGGTCGTCTCGATCATGTAAATTTGGGCCGGCTTTTCTTTATTTCCACGATTGGAAATAAAGGCAATTTGCTTTCCATCTGGAGACCATTCAGGGTGGCTATCGGATTGGTCGCCAAAGGTGTATTGCCTTGGTTTGCTTCCCGGGGCCGTGTTCACCATCCACAGATTTGAGTATTTCTTTTCGGTTTTCCGGTCGACCCTTTGCACAGCAAATACAATCGATTTCCCATTCGGAGAAATCCGAACATTGGAAATGACCTGGAATTTATATAAATCATCGGCAGTAATGAAACGTTTGTTAGTTGCTGGCATGAGTATCTCCACTTTGATTTATGTTGTCTGACCAGTGATTCTTGATTGAGCTTCTCGACTTCAACTGAAAATATTACCGATCCATTCGGAAAGTCCTTGAGCTGGATATTGGCCAAACACTTTTGCATTTTGACCATTTATAGCGACCTGATAATTGGTTTTATTTAGCACATAGGTCGTCAGCCAGATAGGCAGTAAGATTAATTTGTATGTGTTTACCGCCATCGAGGATCCGTCGATCGAAAGATCTGAAATTGGTTTTTCGTATTGCTGTTGGATGAGCAGCTTCTCGCGTTCCAAAGCAATCTTACGGGCAGTCAGCGAGGCATCTCCTATCGTTATTTGATAGGTTTCAGACGGCCAATTCGAAAGGTAACGGGGATCATACGGGATGGACTTCGAAATATCGAATGAATTAACAATTGAACCGATCGCATCTGGCAAGTGGTTTGTCGCCAGGACCGGAATTTCGTTATGCAGCAATACTCTGCTGTCGGACAGGGTTTCCCAGCGGTCATTCTGCCGGATCCGACAGGTCCAATTGATTTGTCCGCCGACATCAAATGTCCAGATTGGCAAGTAGTATCCCCGGGGTACTGCCACCCACGGCTCCTGGGGGAAGGCACCGGATGTTATCCATGCCTTCAATGCCTCTCGAACTTCTTTTAATCCCATGCGGAATGGGATTAAGTGGTCGGGTAATATTATCTGTTTTTCAACCGCATCTCTCTCGGCGTAGGAGGTGTCACAGTATGGGCAATTCCCGCTCAATCGATCCGGTGTTAGTTGAAATTCTGCACCGCACCCTCTACAGAGGATAATCCTGGCCTGGACCGGTATAGAATGGCCTACCATGGTTGCCATAGCTGCTGTAAAGGAAGCTCCCTGCTTGGGGGTCTTTTTTAGAATTTGGCCATCCAGGTTTTTTTGGGTACCGCAATTCTCGCAAACCAGAGAATCGCCATTTGGATTGAAAACCATTCGAGCACCACAATCCGGGCAGAGGAAACGCTCAACCTCCCCTTCCACCGGCTGGACGGTTTTATCAAAATTGATTTGATCCGGATCGATAATTTCCTCTGGTTTAATTTCACCGTTCAAAATTGCCAGTTTTCTGCGGGCACGATTGTCCCCGGGATTGCGAGCCAAAATTTCGTCGAGGTAATTGCGTTTGACCTGTGGATCTTTGGTTATATCCGCCAGCCAATTGTAGGCTTCGATCATTTCGCGCGTGGTCGGGTTTAACCGCAGCAGCCATTTAAAATAACGTTCTGCTTCAAGGGTATCGCCAGCTTTTGCCGCTGCAGTCCCATGCACCAACAAGTCATGCGTGATATTCGACATTGGTGACCTTTGATTTACAGTAGAAGGTATCTGAATTTATTATAGCCGCTGAATGACTGGTGCCATTTGATATATTTGGGCGAATAAACCTTCGATATTTAATATAAATCTGTCTGGATCCTGAGTCGTCAGGAAGTCAATTAGTTGACTGCGTTCCAAATTGTAAGGCTCTAAGAGACGCTTGGCGTATTTTCGAAAAAGGACCAAACCTCTATCACGTCCATAATAATCCAGCATGGAATTTAGCTGATAGAGTAATGTTTCTTTGACCTCGGATGGTTGAATTTGATCCCTGTCCCTGCCAGAAAATATCCAGGGGTTGCCCAAAGCTGCGCGGCCTATCATGACCGCATCGCATCCGGTAAGTGCCATGACGGCTTCGATATCCGCTGTTGCGGTGATATCCCCGTTTGCAATTACCGGGATTTTTACTGTCTGTTTGATCTCACGGATTGGGTCCCATCGGGCAGAACCGGTATACCCTTGCATTCTGGTCCTGCCGTGAACTGCGATCAGGCTTCCACCGTTGTCCTGGATGATCCTGGCGATATCTAAATAATTCAGGGACTGATCATCCCAACCAAGTCTAATTTTCCCAGTGACGGGGATCGGCAGGGTATTTACGAGATTGCGGAAAATCCGAGCGATTGTGTCAGGATTGCGAAGTAAGGCTGCCCCTGCCCCCCGGTTGGTAACGCATTTCGCTGAACATCCCAGGTTTACGTCCAGAATATCAGGGGAATAGGCTAGTAGTATTCCAGCCGCGTCAACAATGCGTACAGGGTCATCATCGAATATTTGAAAAACAACTGGACGCTCTTGTTCTGTGAATTCTAACCTGCGTGGAATATCCGGATGACTCTGGAGTATATCGATCGCATTGATAAACTCGGTGTAACTCATGGCGGAACCAAACTTTTTTGCCAGATTGCGAAATGGCTTGTCGGAAACACCATCCATGGGAGCAAGGATAATCCTCCCGTAGATTGGCACATCGCGCACATAAAAGTCGGGAACCCTATTTGTTTTCATTTCCATAGGGCAAAATCCTATCACACTTTCATAATTCTTCCAGGACACAAAAAAAATCGACAAATACCCCGCAGATGTTGTATAGTAATGGGAGCGGGGGAACCACAAAGTTCGATACCTCAAGGGGAAAAATGGCATTCACAATCACTGAAAACTGCATCGGCTGCGGTCATTGCGTCCAATGGTGCCCGACCAGGGCGATTCATGGGAAACGCAAGGTCAGTTACCACATTAATAAAGAACAATGTATCGATTGCGGAGTTTGCGGTCGGATTTGTGCCCATGCGGCAGTGATGGACCCGGTTGGAAAGCCAGCCGTTCACATTCGCAGGTTATCCTGGCTCCGGCCAAATTGGAGTATGGATGCATGCATCCAATGTGGTGCTTGCCTGGATCTCTGTCCTGTAGATTGCATTCATTACGCAGCCAAAGATGAATCCTCACAGGACATGGTTTCTGGATATCCACATGTAACCCGCCCGCGGTTGTGCATTGGGTGCGGCTTTTGCGCCAGTGCCTGCCAGGTAGGAGCGATCGCCATGCGGGTTGGGGGTTAATCCTGTGGGATAAGTGGTAAAATTCATTGCTTAAAAATATAACAGGGATAGTCCAATGGCAGACTTCGAGACCACCACTTTTGATTTTTTGAAAAATTTTATCGATATCCGGCGCATGCCATTTAGCACCCGCGGGACACGGTTGGTTATTATGATGGATGATGATGGCCTCTATATACGCCAGTCGGAACGTCCTGACCATACCAACCCATCCTCTGGAACGATCCGTTTTCGACCTCCATTGCTCGAAGGATTTACATTTATCGATGAAAAAGGTCAGGCACTTGACCCGCAAGTGACTACCTATCCACATCGATTGGATTTTGATACCACTGTGGGTCAGTTTTTATTTACCTTCGAAGACCCAGAGACCATAATTATTAAGATCCCCGAGCAAGCCTGCGGTTTCAAATTCAGAGTCAATATGCGTTCCGGAGAAGCAGATCGACGCGGTGGGATCTTCTCAAATACACCTGACGAGCGATTGCGGTTAGCATATACAACCAATCGAAAAGTTAAATCAAATGCTGTCACGCCCATTACAGAAGGGTGTTGGCAGGTTGAAATTCAGCTTGCCGCGGGACCTGCCGGCGGAATGATATTGAATTTCACGCCTCGTTTGGGACTTCTGCGGTATGTGCCTGAAATTCGGAACGCTTTTTTTCGAGCTGCCCAGGGGTGGGATGATTGGTTTGACAGGGTGCCGAAAGTAAAGGACGAATTTAAGGCTCCTTATTATTATGCCTGGTGGGTGATGCGCTCAGGATTAATTGCGACACGCTACCACCTGACCCGAGAAGCGATGGCATCCTCCAAAATGCACTCGACCAGCATCTGGCAGTGGGATGCCTACTTCCATGCGTTGGCTTTCCGCTATATAGACCGTAAACTTGCCCATGACCAGCTGCGTATATTATTGGATCATCAGCGGACAAATGGGATGCTGCCGGACGCGGTGCATGATGACGGCATCATTACAACATGGGATAACCAGACGGAGATGGATGTTGCCAAACCTCCGCTTTTAGCCTGGATTGTCTGGAAAATCTTTGAAGTTGACAAGGATATTGAATTCCTGAGCGAAGTTTACGAGCCGCTCGTGCGATGGAATGAATGGTGGATTAATTACAACGATCAGGATGGAGACGGTCTGATCGAAGTACCGTCCACGCGCAACAGTGACCTGGACGACACTACAAACGCGGAAAGCGCGGCAGGGGTTATTTCCCCGGACTTGAATACTTTCCTTTACCTTCAAATCGAATCGCTGGGAAAAATCGCGGCAGTTTTGGGTGAAAAAGAGGCTGCCAGGATGTGGGAGCAAAAGGCAGATTTGCTGCTCGAAAAGATGCAGGAGTACCTGTGGGACCAGCAGGCCGGATTATTCTGGTCACACCAGCAGGGACGCCCAATTTGTGTGCCGACGCCTTACAGTCTCTTCCCTCTGTTAACCGGTAAACTTTCCCCCGAAGTTACGAAACAGCTGGTTGAGCATTTCACCAATACTGACGGTTTCTGGTCGAACTATCCTGTACCATCCGTGGCCCTGGATGACCCGCAGCTGGATAATCAATCATTATGGCGCGGTCCAAGTTGGGTCAGTATAAATTACTTGCTGATGGAAGGGTTGGATAGGTCCGGTTACCCGCATCTGGCAGATGAACTGTGCCGGAACACTTTAAGCATGTTAATGGAAACCTTAAACCCCGGTGGTTCTTTGACGGATTCGACCCGCAATGCGCCCATTTATGGCTGGTCGGCTGCTCTGTTCATTGAATTGGCTGTTCGGGCTTCCCGACGGGTGGCAGAAGGTTCACCAGCGTTTTAGTCGTCACATAAACATTTCTTTAATTTATCCTGCTCCGGATTGATGGGTGTCGGACGCAGATCTTCAAACCCTGCATCACGCATCCACTGGCAAATGACCGGACCCCCATAGCGGTCAATGGTCGGGGTGCCGTTGATAGGGGGTAAACCGGAATAGCCTTTGAAGTAGCCGGCGTCGCCGGTCAATTGTTCCTTGGCTGCATCCGAAAGGTCGCGGTCGCCTATTGCAATCGCATGGATGTGAATCGCTGACCCAGGATAAACTTCATCGGGCTCGCGCAACCAGGCTGCGAAGCCAGCCAGGCGAAGGGCATGCAGGATTTTTGGTATATCGTCATATAAAACGGTGTAAGTATAGGCACGCATAACTGAGAGATCGACTGCACCGCCCCCTAAATGAGTACCGAAACTGGCTGCGCCGTTGTCGTTAAAAGAACCCTGGGTAATCGCATAACCCGTCAAATCTATTTCACCTGCATAGATAAATTGAGCATACTCAAGCATCCCCAGAGTGCGTTTATTCAACCAATTTCCATTTATGCTGACCAGGTCATAATCATCGATCGGAGCCTTGCATTCGGCCGGCTCGAGCGTTGGGGTTGGTGTACTAGTATGCAGGAGGGTTGGATTGATTCGATAGATTGTTGATGATGCTGTGGCAGAGGCAAGAAGGGGAGGTGTGGTTTTAGAAATAGGCGTGAAAGATCCTTCCAGTGGCTGAGCCGGCGTAATCTGCAAGCACCCGCCCAGAATGAACGTCACCCAGGCCCCAAGGATGATTTGTAGAAAACCGCGGGTAAGAGCTTTCCAGCTTCTTGTGCAGATCATGTTTCCTGCGAATCCTTTGCTGAGTTCGATTATAATTTAATCTGTAACTGTATAGAAATCCTGAATATCTATATAGTTGACCGCTGCACTGTTAGGGGTAGGAATCCTTTTGGAAACAATCATCGATGGTCTAAGCCAGGGTATCCAGCTCTTCTTCAGTGGAGATCCGGTTTTATGGGAAATAATTGGGGTTACTGCCAGAGTTAGCGGTATAGCGCTGGTCATCAGTGCTATTATCGGCATCCCAATCGGGGCATATCTTGGATTAAATCGGTTCCCTGGTCGAAGGATGATCCAGGCTTTCGTTTACACAGGCATGGGCCTTCCGCCGGTAGTGGTTGGATTGGCTGTTTATCTCCTGCTTTCAAATAACGGTATCCTGGGACCCCTGCAGCAAACCTGGATCCCGAAATTATTCACTATCCCTGCCATGATTCTGGCTCAGGTGGTCATTGCCGTGCCGATGGTGGTGGGATATACCATGGCGGCAGTTGGCGAGGTCAGCACTGACCTTCGCCTGCAGATCAGGTCGCTTGGGGCGACTTCTTCGCAAGTGTTATTGATTACGCTCCGGGAGGCTCGCCGGGGTGTTCTGGTCGCTTTAATTGGAGGTTTGGGCAGCATCATCTCAGAAGTGGGTGCCGTGATGATGGTTGGCGGCAACATTGAGGACTCTACGCGTGTGATGACGACCGCAATTTTGCTTGAGACCCGGCGCGGAAACTTCGATCTGGCTATTGGACTTGCAGTAGTACTTCTGTTGATAGCTTTTTTGATCAATCTCTCAGCGGCTCAGTTGCAGGGGAAGGGGCACTGATGAGTGCAGTCTTCGAATTATCTGGATTGCAGAAGTCGTATGATGGGCGAGTGGTGCTGGATATCGATGCGCTCGATGTTCAGGATGGCGAGATCCTGGCGGTAGTCGGTCCTAGTGGGGCTGGAAAATCCACATTACTGCGGATACTAAATTTCCTTGAAAAACCTGATTCTGGACGGGTGAGCTATTACGGGACCGAAATAAATTTTCTCAATGTCCCGATCGAAATACAGCGTTCGGTTACAACTGTGTTCCAGCGGCCTGCGTTGATAAGCGGTAGTGTAACAGCCAATGTAAACCTTGGGCTGCGCCTGCGGGCACGTAATGACGGCACTGGGGCAATGGAGAATATTCTGGAGCAGGTTGGGCTGAAACAGTTGAAACGCGTACAAGCTTTGACCCTCTCAGGCGGCGAAGCACAACGTGTCGCACTTGCCCGTGCCTTGATTCTGCATCCCAAAGTGCTTTTATTGGATGAGCCAACGGCTAACCTCGACCCGTACAATGTCGAATTGATTGAGCGGGTGATTCGCGACCTCAATCGGATTGAGAAAACCACCATAATTTTGGTGACTCATAATATATTCCAGGCGCACCGCCTGGCGAACCGCGTGGCATTTATGTTAAACGGGCGTTTTGTGGAAATCGCCGATTCTCACAATTTCTTTGAAAATCCCTCAGACGAACGCACCCGAGCCTTCGTTCGGGGAGACATGGTCTGGTAACCAAACTCTAAACTGATGAGTATCCAATATGAAAAAGTTCACACACATCTCTATCTATCTGATTTTATTGACAATGTTGCTGCTTGGTGCCGGATGCGCACAGGTACAGTCACCAACACAAGATTCTCAAATATCACCAGAACCAACGGCAGCCGCAGCCTCCGGTTCCGGGGTGGAAAAGGCTGAGTTAATCCTGGCGACCACAACCAGCACAGATGACTCCGGTTTGCTGGATGCGATCCTGCCGGTTTTTGAAGATCAATGCAACTGCGCCATCAGTGTCGTAGCTGTTGGCAGCGGTCAGGCGATCCAGATGGGTGTGGACGGCAATGCCGATGTATTGCTGGTGCACTCGCCAGCAGCGGAAAAGACCTTCATGGATGAGGGCAACGGCACCCGGCGGGAAGACGTTATGTATAACGATTTTGTGATTTTGGGTCCTGAAAATGATCCCGCGGGGATCAAGGGCATGACCAGCGCAGCGGATGCCTTATTAATAATCGCTGATAGCAAAGCTGTATTTGTATCACGCGGAGACGATTCTGGGACACATGCGAAGGAAAAGAACATATGGAAAGCGGCTGGATTCGAGCCAGGCGGTGATTGGTACATTTCTGCCGGGCAGGGCATGGGCGCAGTCCTAACCATGGCAGATGAGATGAGTGCTTATACATTGAGCGACCGCGCAACCTACCTGGCACGGACAAAAGAAGGATTAATCAGCAAGATTCTTGTTGAAGGGGATCCAATTCTGTTTAATCCATACGGTGTTATCGCGGTTAATCCTGAAAAGAATCCGAATATCAAGGTCGATTTGGCCAATCAGTTCATTGACTGGCTAATTTCTGTTCCGACACAAGAACTTATCAGCCAATTCGGGCAGTCTGAATTCGGTCAACCACTATTTACACCAGATTCGGATCTCTGGAATAATCAATAATACTGGGAAAAATACGATCTGCAAGCAGCAGTGGGGGAATCACGCTGCTTGCAGTTTTTTGATTAGCGTTGGCATGATTCCGCCATCCCGGTAATATTCGGCATCCAGAGCTGTGTCCAGGCGAACCAGCACATCAAACTGGATAGTAGAGCCAGTAGATTTTTTTGCCAGAACCTGAATTATTCCTCCAGGTCGTAATTGTTCCTGGCTGGCCACAAAACTGAATTCTTCCTCACCAGTCAGGCCAAGAGTAGCTGCAGATTGACCGGGTTGATATTGCAGCGGAAGCACACCCATTCCAGCCAGGTTAGACCGATGGATTCGCTCGAAGGATTCTGCGATCACAGCCTTAACCCCTAGAAGGAGTACACCCTTTGCCGCCCAATCGCGGCTGGATCCGGTTCCATATTCCTTGCCGGCCAAAACGATTAAAGGAGTGTTGTCCTGGATGTAACGGTTTGCTGTCTCAAATATCGTCAAAGTCTCATTGGTGGGTAGGTAACGGGTAAAGCTGCCCTCAACCCCCGGTACCAATAAGTTCTTTAGCCGGATGTTTCCAAAAGTGCCGCGTGCCATAACCCGGTCATTGCCGCGGCGTGATCCGAATGAATTAAATTCGCTGGGCTGCACACCTTCGGATAAGAGATATTCTCCGGCGGGGCTTTTGACCGGGATCGAGCCTGCAGGGGAGATGTGGTCTGTTGTGATCGAATCACCGAGCATTACTAAAGCGCGTGCGGACCGGATCTCGACTCCCGGGTTTCCTTCCAACATTTCCTGGTCAAAGAAGGGCGGTTTTTGAATATAAGTGGATTTTTCCTGCCATGTGAACATCTGGCTGGCTTCAGAGTTGATTGCCTGCCATTCAGGGCTCATTGAGAACAGAGCCGAATAGCCTTCGGTGAACATTTCAGGGGTTATGGTTTGCCGGACAGCCTGTTGGATTTCACCTGAGGTTGGCCAGATATCCTTAAGAAACACTGGCTCTCCAGCCGGGTCATTCCCAATTGGATCCGAGGCGAAGTTGATTTCGAGTGTTCCGGTCAGGGCGTAAGCCACCACAAGAGGGGGGGAAGCCAGGTAATTAGCGCGGGTGTGCGGGCTAACACGCCCTTCAAAGTTACGGTTTCCGGAAAGGACTGCGCCGACTACCAGATTGCCAGTCTTGATTGCATTGACGATTGGCTGATCAAGCGGGCCAGAATTCCCGATGCAGGTCGTGCAGCCGTAGCCGACCAGGTCAAATCCCAGGTTTGCCAGCGGCTCCATCAATCCGGCTTTTTGGAGATAATCGGTCACCACACGCGAACCAGGCGCCAGGCTGGTTTTTACCCAGGGTTTTGCCCGTAAACCTTTTTCGACTGCTTTCTTAGCCACAAGTCCCGCCGCCAGCATGACAAATGGATTGGATGTATTGGTGCAGGATGTGATGGCGGCAATTACAACCGATCCATGACCGATTTTATAGTTCTGGCTGTCCAGTTGGACTGTTTCAGTGTGAGCGGCGTCTGTTTGGGAGATCCCGAATCCGTTGTTGGATTGCGGTGCGGTCAATGCGTGAAGAAAATTTTCTCTAACCTGGTTGAGAGGGACCCGGTCCTGTGGGCGCTTCGGTCCAGCCAGGCTGGGAACAATTTCATTCAGGTTGATTTCGATGACCTGGGTATACTCAGGTTCCGGGTCGCTCGACTCTCTCCATAACCCCTGAGCGCGATAATAAGACTCCACCAACATGACAAGTGTTTGAGGCCGGCCAGTAAGTCTTAAGTAGTCGATGGTTTGAGCATCCACAGGGAAGTACAGCATGGTGGCCCCGCATTCAGGGGTCATATTGGCAATCATAGCCCGGTCAGCCAGCAGCAGATGATCCAGGCCTGGACCAAAGAATTCAATAAATTTATCAACGACACCCATCGATCGCAATTTCTGGATGACGGTCAGTGTCAGGTCGGTAGGTGTAACCCCATCAGGCAGCTTGCCGCTAAACCTGACTCCAATCACTTCAGGTGCAACGATCTCCAGCGGTTCCCCAAGCATTCCCGCGACGGCTTCAATTCCTCCAACGCCCCATCCAACCACTCCCAGGCCGTTGATCATCGTCGTATGTGAATCTGTGCCAACCAGGGTATCCGGGTAGACGATTGTTCTTCCGTTACCTTTCTCGGTCAGCACTACTTTCCCAAGGTACTCAAGGTTCACCTGATGGACGATACCTGATGCAGGCGGCACGACGCGGAAGTTGTCAAACGCTTGCTGAGCCCAATGTAGGAACTCGTAACGTTCCTGGTTGCGTTTGAATTCTTCGGCAGCATTTAAACGGTACGCTTCAGGGCTGCCGTAGTAATCGACCTGTACCGAGTGGTCGATGACCAGATCTACCGGGACCACCGGGTTCACTTTTTGAGGATCCCCGCCGAGTTCGGCTAAAGCCGCACGCATTCCAGCCAGGTCATTTACAACTGGTACACCGGTAAAATCCTGAAGCACCACCCGTCCAGGGAAAAACGGAATGGTCGGGCGGTTGTTTTGCTGGGGCTGCCATCCGATCAAGTTGCGGAAATCTACTACCGATGATTTTCCGGCTGCACGATTCCGCAGCACACCTTCCAGCAGAATCCGGATCGAGTAGGGGAGCTGCCGAAACCTTTCCGGATCAACCCCGGCTGCAGCGTCCAAAGCATAATATTCAAAGCTTTCCCCATTGACCTGCAGCTGGCGGGTGTTGATCGATGTTTCTGAGCTCATAGCGACCCCTCCGTGAAAAATATTGGATAAATACGATATAAAATAATTATAATATCAACAATATTTCAATTCAAGGAGATAGCTGGCCTTTATTATTGAGGAATTAGAGGTCATAATTCCCTTCAGCCTCTGGCTGGAACAGGACCTGAACAACTTTTAACCTTCTAATACCATCCGGCACCTGCCATTCGAATATATCACCAGTCTTGTAGCCAATCATTGCTGTGCCGATGGGTGCCAGGACACTGATTTTTCCTTCATCCACATTAGCGTTATCAGGATATACCAGGGTTACCTGCATTTCGTCATTGGTGATGGTATCCAGAAGGGTCGCCGTTGAGTTCATGGTGATGACATCGGATGGAATCTCGTTAGAATGAACAATAATGGCCCGTGTTAGTTCGTTTTCGAGTTGTTCAAGGTATTCGGTTTTCCGCATCTCAACGCGGCGTGTCTCGATAATCAGGTTCTGCAGTCTGGATAAATCGGTTTGGGTAACAACAATTGCCCGTTGTGTCATCATAGACCTCCAAATAGGGGTGAATTTCCTGAGTCCAGGAAAAATGTACTGCTAAAAAAAACAGGACCGAGCTACAAATTGCAGTTCGACCCTGGTCGCTTGCAAAAGTATTCTACTATCCCCGAAGCATTGAATATAGCACTGGAAAACTTATTACGCGTAAGGGGTATCGATGTTGTTGGTTAGAAAATCAAGGGCCAGAAGATCAACATACCCGAGAACATTAATCCGTGGCTAATTGTAACAGCCAGGATCGACCTGGACTCCAATGCGTGCCAACTGTAGAGCAAGGAGACAAACCCCATGATAAAGACCATGCCAAATGAATGGGAACTGGCGAAAAGAACCAGGTACACAATTGTAGCGATTAAAATACCGTAAGGTCCGAACAGTTTATGAAGTGTACGCAGGAGTATCCCACGAAAGACAACTTCTTCAAGGGCTGCCACAAAGATGAATACCACCAGGGTCCCGGCCAGGATTTCCTGCCAATTTCCGTCGGTAACCAGGGGAATTGGATCACCAAAATAGAAACCAATAATTCCGAGCGGGAGGCCGCTCAACGCAATCAGCAAATTCTCCCAGAATTGCTCTCGTTTTCGGGTAGTTGGTAGGTTGATTCCAAATTCCTGGCGGCCTAATCCGGTTTGCTTGACAAGCAGGAAAACGCCTAACGCGACAGGCAGGCCGACCATAATATATCTTGCAACCGGTGGGACTAGGCTGACTGGCAGCGCCATGGCCAAAAGTCGCAGCATCGGAATGGTAGCAATCAATATTAACGAGTTCCGACTTGGGTCGTTTTCTGCCAGCAGGAAATGATGGAGAATCAATATTAATATCAATCCGTAATATAAGGTGCCCAGGGTGGGGGCGAGCCAAATCGTCTGGAATTCCACAGCTAAAATGAGGACCACATACATGAGGATCGTCTGAGGCCAAACGTGCAGCAGGGTGCTCAGCGGGTCGTAATCGGGTGAAATTCTTCTTATCTTTTGTCTCAAACCATTCACCATTTAAAGAAAATTATTGGATCAAATCGATAAAACGGGTTGCCATCCAAATACCGTAAACGATGGCCAGCGGAAAGATAACTGCTCTGAGGACGGAGAATAATTCTTTAACCCGCTCTTGTTTAATTGCCCGAACCACCTCGATTTCGAGAAATAGCAATATCAAAAGCGCGATTGCAATAACACCAGGGGCGGCATTTGCTGCTGTAAGCTGCGTTGTAAATTCCGAGACGATCGTGGACATATTTATTGCCTATTTTCGTGCGGTTTTGGGATCACGGGCTGGCAGAGATTTAACCAGGACGGCTGGTTCTGGCTGGATAGGACGATTCAATATCAAGTCCAGGAGTGTGCAGAATAATGTGAAACCGACCAGAATTGCCAGACCATTTTGCCAGGACCATTTCCCGGAGTAAAGCAAGACAATGCCAACCAGTGTGACCAGGGCTAAACTGAAAGCGATGGCCAGTGTCCAATTGGGGACTGCGGTTCGGAATCCCGCCAGGCGGACAAGCGCCATCCCTGGGCACAGGACGCAAAACCATAAGGTAATAATTGGGCGAAGCGGACCGTGCCAGTCAAAAAGGGCGAAGAGACTAACGCCCAGGCTGGATAGAATAAGCACTCCCGGCCAGACCCAACCATTCCGGTTCATTGCGGCTCCTGGACGGGAATGAACTCGAGCAAGATTGCATCTTCATTTTGATAAACCACTGATGAATCGGGAGCTGCCAATAAGACAGCAATTATGTGTTCCCAATCCACAGCGTTATGACCGTAAAACATTTCAATATACGCCCTTTGACTGCGGGTTAACAAGAAGTAGCTGGCCTTGTATCGCGGGTTGTAAACCGTATTAAGAATTGCAACCAGGTCCTTGTATACGATTTGGTCTTCCAATTTTGTGTAGCGATACACCTCATAATTTTTGGATTTATATGCCAGGTTTGTCGTGACAGTGGCCAGTAGAGAGCCTTCCTCCATATGCGTATAGGCATATTCCACAGCTTCCACCTCTTGAGGTGAAAAATATTCCATCCGCTCATTTCCGTAGCGGGTCAACCAGAACACGCTGATTAAACCTACGCTAATCACCCCGATTATTGCAGTGTATCGCCAGGAAGGGGGATCAATTTTAAGCGGGAAAATCAGGGCTGCCGAAAGGTAAGCGCCTAAAGGCAGTGAAAAAAGGAAAATCCGCATTAGCATCTCTCCGCCATAGCTTTGCATAGCCAGCAGCGGGAAAGGAGCTGCTACCAACAGGGCAGCTGTCAGTTCGACTCTGCCGCGCAGCCAGCTGCGGATGAAACCGGCAAAGGCAGCCAGCCAAATGCCTAAAGTAACCACCAATCGGATCCGTGTGACAATAACATGACCCGGGCTGCCGCTCATCCGATTGACCAAATTAGCATCCAGGGCTGTGTCCAGGTTGCCAAAGACCTGCAGCATTTCCGCCAAACGACCGGACATGTAAGCAGATGCCATATACACAATCCACATACTGCTTAAGATCAAGAGGATGACCGGTACCAGCCTGGGGGTGATCCGTTGGAAAAGTAAAAGCAGGATTAAGGATATGAGGATAGCGAACTGAGTCAATTGGTGGCTGGTAATGCTGACGAAATAGATCACCACCACCATAACCAGGAGGATGGCTTTTTGTGCCGTTGATGCTGATTCTGAATAATGAACTTCGCCCGAGATGACCCTACCCAGAAATTTTGAAAGGAAAGGTATTTTTTGGATAAAACGATTGCCCGTCAGCCAATTTTCGCCGGGGTTCGTATTCCTGAACCAATGGATGAAGATTGCCAGAATCACCAGAAAATAGAAGAAATTCATCGCCTGCGGCGAAAAATAATCCTGACCGACCCAGTTTGTGATGTAGTAAATCCAAAGCGCCAGCCATGCCAGCCGGTTCGATTTGTTCAGTGACGAGTAGATTATCCATAATGGACCCATGTAGAGCAATTGAAAGAACATCGGGGCCCAACTCAACATAAAGACAGCACTGTCCAACCCGGCAATTTGCGTAATCAGGGCTCCCATGATGAACATGCCAGGCCAATTGAAATAGGCATCAATGCGTGGATTAACACTGCCATGACGCATGATGTAATCGATGACCCCGGCGTGCCGCCAGGATGGTCCGAACCGAGGTACCTCTTCAATGATGGCGGTAATGCCATATAGCATAAAAACCACCACGACCAGGTGCAGAAAAGCAATTCGGTTGTCCAGGTTTGGTCTTGTGATCACCAAACTAAAACTGATTGTTATTATCCCCAGGGCGATAAATGCTTCCAATGGCAAAGCTGAAATCAGCCCCAGGTCCGTTAAGTTGGACAAATCAACTCTTGAAAGTGCAAGAAACCACAGTAACAGTGATAAAGTAATCAGGCCGAATGGCAAGATTTTTATTGGCGATAGTAACCTTAATGCGCTGAGTTTGTTAATTAACGGTTCGAGGTGGCCAGGGCTTTTTGAGGCAGCAGAATAGGATGGCTGTTGTTCAATTACTTCTGCCATCGCCCTGCCTGCCAATGGTGTTTTCCGTTTTGAATTCAAGCCGGTCTGGTTCCTTCTCACTGTTATCAATAGTATTAATATCAAAATTGGTGATTAAAGTTTATCACAAGCAGAACATCTCTTTAGCCGTGCAGGGGTCCATAAAACAGCTATCAGTTCTTTATTACTAATGGTAAAAACACCTGATAAACAGGGTCTGGTGGCGGGTCCGTCAGGTCAATGAAATTATGAAAATAGGTGCGAAGTGGGTCTGTGTCATCGCCCGCAAGGACAACCAGGTTGGTCACACCATTTAATTGCTGTTTGGTGGACGTTGCATTGTTGATATGGTCGTAGGCGGCAAATTTTATAAAATCAATACCGAGTCCGCTATCGAACTGGGCTCCTGGATTGTCCAGGTTAATTTTCTTATAAGTGATATATCCAGAGGTACCCGAGGATTGGACAGTTGCGAAAACGTAAAGTTCGCGGTTTTGTGCATCTACCAAGACGATAGGTCGCGTGTGATTGTCTGCTACCGTCCCAAATGTTCTTCTGGACCAGCTTCCTTCTGTACTTAAGACCAGCAGTAAGATGAGAGGTTGGCTGCTGTTTGGAGGGTAAACGTCCGATAATGATGTTTTGGCAACGGCATAGAGCTGACCAGATGCATCAGCCTGCAGACTTTTGATGTTCAGGTGGTCGTCTGCATATTTCGGGTTACCAGTTACGGCAGGATTGAAGGTCCAGCTATTCGCTGAATCATCTGTCCCATCCAAATGAAATGCAAAATTAATATTGCCGGTTGCCTGATTGCTCCACATGACACCAATTTTGCCGTTGTAGGCTACAAGAGTCGAGATATCATCTATCAATAACCCGGTGCTTTCAGTGGCCGGCAAAACATAGGGCGGGATCCATACATCCACTTCGGTCGTATTGTGGGTGACAAATACACTCATGCTTAACGCGGGATTTAGATCTGTAAAGGTTGCCCACAACCTGCCGGTGGTATCCATGTCGATAACCACCGTTTCTACAACTCTGTCCCAAATGGTCGCGGTAGAGACCTTGGCATAGGTTTTTTGAACCGGGTCGTAAGAGAATTGATACACATAAATATTTGTATCCGATGTCGAAGTTGACGTCATTAATGCTGAGGCAACGTAAAGGTAAGTTCCCGTCCATATGGCATCCGCTGATGAACGTGCCCTGGGATCGACCTCAACTCCGGTAGTTGACCAGGTTTGTGTTTGCCAATCTAAGCGATAAATTTCAAATGCAAAATCATCCTTGTTATACATTACTCCCCACCAGATGTTGTCGTTAAACCACAGTTTCGATTGCGGTTTTTGGCCTGTGGGGGCAGAGGCCATGGAGCTGTAAGAAAAATCCTTATAGCCTACATCCACAGCCTGAGCAATGGCTGATCCTACTGGAAAGAGAGTAGCCAGGATCACAGCGGTGACAATCAGAATCAGGGCAATTGTTGGACCGCGTTTACCTTTTCTTCGACTCCTGAGCAGCCCCCGAAATCCATCCCATTTTGACGCGGAATAAATTGCATCGCATTTTTTCGCGATTTCTCTCATGAACATCTTTGCACCCTGGTAAATCCTTACCTTTCCTTCGTTGCTATTAACTTACCGCCCCAATACCTGCTAGCTTTGTGATTGTTTTAGAATGCTTGAAGATCGGATCCCAGCCCAAACCGCTGCGGCTGATTGTGTGGTTAACCACGCAATTGCCATCCCGGTAAGACCATAAGTCGGTCCAGCATAAACAGCCCCAATTATTCCAGTGATCCCGGCGATCAGACCAGTTACGCTGGCTTCCTTCAAGCGATTCGTACCACGGCAAATGGCATAATACATTTGAATAAATGTGATTGGCAATAATGCAGCTGCCAGGATCCGTAAAGGCGTTGTACCAGCCGCTTCGTATTCACGACCAAGCAGGGATAGGAAGAAACCAGCGAGCACCACCATCGCGAGGGCTGCAGAGCTCCCCACCAGGAGGGAAGTCCGCAGGCTGTGTTTGAAGGACTTTTGGAAATCAACAGGATTAGCTGCAATTTCTGCAAAGAGGTTTTGCCCGATAGAAATTGGTACCTGAAAAACCACCCAGGCCATCATCCATACGGCATACCAGCGTGCGTTGTCCACTGGAGTCATCAATTCAGTGATCAAAATGGGCAATATCCAATTGGGTGCCCGTTCCACGAGGGTTAATAGATAATTGGGCAGGGCTATGGATATTAAATTAGAGCTGGTTGTTTGGGAAATGGAGGGCGTGTAACGGAAGGATTTGATCGATTTTTTAAGTTGAAATCCTCCAGCCACACAGGCAAAAAACCCTGCCGCAGCCCAGGCGGAAACAATCGCAATTGAGGTCGTGAATGATGTGATTGTTGGGAGCCCCGCCACAAAAATGATCGTGGTCAGGCCGAAAATAATGTTTCTACTCAATACCTGGTCACCGCGTTTTATGGCTATCGAAACATGATCCATCAATACATTAATCGCGCCAAACAAGTTAATGGCAAGGAAAAGGATTGCATACTGTGGGACAGCCGCGACAATATTCAGTTCATTAAAAAAGGCTCTTGCGAAGACAAGGAAAATTATTGCGCTGGATAATGAAGATAGTCCGATCAGGTTTAAGGCTGAATTAATCAGTTTTGAAGGTTGGTCGAGGTGTGCTGGATAAACTTTGATTACCGCTGCGCCAATGCCAAATAACGCGATTTGAACACACAGCATCATGGCTGAAACGACTCCAGATGCAACACCCACCTCATTTGCGTCGAATAAACGCGCGGTGATCAACCATGTCAAATAGCCAAGCCCTGATGATGCTACCCGCCCTAGAATCAGGGTTCCGGAGTTGTACAGTCGTGAAAACTCCGCCTTACGCGCTTCAGGCTGAGAATCCCAGAAGCGGGCAAGGAAAAATCTTCGCCTGGCCTTCTGAACTGGAATTTCAATTGAACGTAAAGGCTCATCCATAACGCCGGCCACTTCTTGAGGTTTCATCGATTGACTACTGACGGTATCCAGAGTTCGGGTTTAGACAGTCGTTCATACAAACCCGCAGCAATGGAAGTGTAATTAAACCAAAAATAACCAAGAAAATAAAGGATCCAACCAGGCTGCATGCGCGTAAGGCTTAATCCAATCCCCCGTAATGCTCCAGCAGCAGGGATTCCCACCAAATGCAGCGTTTTCAAACCGTACTTTGCCACCATGCGGCCCAGCCCCTTGCCATCCTGAACCCATTGGTCTTTGGCAAACTCGTACGTGTCGCCGAACCAGTGTTTCACGAAAACAGATTGCGAAACTCCCATTTTGTAGCCGTTTGTTTTCAAGCGCCAGCGGATTTCAATATCTTCGCCTGAGCGGAAACGTTCGTCAAGGGGATTGTCGATCAGCACCTGCTTTTTGAACAGAGTCGACATTAATCCAGGCCAACGTTTGCTGCGGCCGTTGTTGTGGTGATTGACCAGCGCCCGCCCCCAATAACCCGGACCAGAATGGCTAATCAAGCCCGCTTGAAGACAATCGTAGTTCCCGGTTGAAAATTCATCAAATAAATGGTTAAAAGCGCCCGGTGGAACCTCAATATCGACGTCAATTAAAGCCACAATGGGGTGACTCGCAGCAAGGACACCCAGCATGCGGGCGGCTGGAACCCCTCGACCACCATCAGATAGGATTGTGACGTTGAAACGTTTGACTATCTCAAGTGTTCGATCCGTAGAAAGACCGTCAACGACAATAACTTCGGCGGGTTCTGCCGCAATAATTGAGCGTAGGCAGCCTTCTATAAGGTGTTCTGCGTTGCGAACAGGAATGATGACCGAAACGGGTAGCATTTCAACCTCTAATCAATCCCGGCAGCCGTCACGACTTCTTTGATTTTCTCGACAATGATGTCAGAGGCCTGGTCGGGATTCAGTGATTTTGGAATCCTCAAATAAAACGCGGGTTTCCCTGCCAGCGCTTCGAGAAGGATTGCTTCTTTTTCCCGAAAGGACTGCTCAACCGGAACCAGCCCGGCAGCACCCAGGGTCGTCATGACCAACCGGGAGTAACGCGGCAGTTCCGAAAAATAGTTACCAATTAATTTTGTGGTTAACCAGCGTGCATCTTTTTGAATGAATTGTGGTTCTGTCGATAGGGTTTCGATCCGTTCCACAAAGAGGGATGCTGCGAGGGGAGCCACTTTTGATATTTTTGCATCCGGGAATGCTTGTTCTGGTTGGACCATCATATGTTCGGGAGACCACTTGCGAACAAATCGTGCAAGTTTAGGCATACGGGTGATGTATGGATGCACCCGTGTCGTCAGGCTGTGGATTGGTTTAGAGAGAAAGTTTGGCACAAGTGGTTTATGCACCTTCTTAAAAAGGTGCGGATAAAGCGTGCGATGGTACGGTTTCATAAACATCGGTTTAGCAAAACCCAGCAGATCACCACTTTGGGCAAGAAAAGTCCAGTCATCTCCCATAAAGGCAAAACCGGGGATTTTCATGAGTTTCGACATCGTACTGGTTTTTCCACTGCCGCCCCAGGCAGGCATGCAAATGCCAAAGCCTTTATACTCCACCGTCATGGCATGCAGCATAGCGGCTCGCTTTTGGACCATGATCCAGTCGATTATAGGAAGCGCTATAACCAGTAATTCGCCTTTGCCGTGAATCCGGTACCCGTTTTCATCGACGAAGATTTGCACATCCGGTGTGGCGATAAATACGCCCTGCTCATTGTAGAGAAAATCGCTTTCTCCATGGGCTTCGCCGTACGCGCCGTCAATCAGAGGTTCGAATTCTTCCGTAATGGTCAGGTCATATTTGACAAGGCCCTGGGCAAGAAACGGCTTAAACATATCCAGGAATAGGGCTGAAATTGCAGAATTGCGTTCCACACGGAAAGCACAAACTCCGTGAATATCAAATTCAACCCAATCTGGGGAAGGTCCGGCGGAATTTTCTGTGTTTGCCTCCGTCGATAATGTCGTCAGAATTTCAGTGCTGTCAGTAGTGATCGTCATTCTTGATTAGTCCTCAAACTTCCAGTTAAACCTGATCCAGCGATAACTTTGCGGCAGGATCGACAACTTTATTATTACGCATTAAGGATATCCGTCCAGTGAGGTAACCGGCACCGGTGAATAATAGCCCGATGAGAATTGCGCCTGCCCGTCCAAATCCGCCTTGCTTCCGGCGAAGAATTCCATCACCAATTCCTCGGAAAAAACCTTGAGGGAGGGTTTTTAAAGTGTAGCTTCGCTCTGTGGATAAACCATCCTGTGATCCGACCATGCTTGAAACAAGGGCTTTTGAAATTCCTTCCGCATAACATCGGTTCAAGAAATATTTCCAGGTCGTCCGGGTTTCAGGTACACGGTGCCGAACTGCTGCTTTCGGTTCGAAGATAAATTGTCCTTTTGGATTTTTCTGGCGAGCACGAATGCATAATTCGGTTTCTTCACAACCGGCCGGGTATGTACCGATTCTTCCAATTTCACTGCGGAACCCGCCTGCCTGGTCGAAGATTTCGCGGCGAAAGGCCATGTTGCAGCCGATTAAATTTCGCACAGGATACGTCGATTCAGGCATCCCTTTGTATGTGCAACCAACAACCCAGTTAAATTCCTCTGGAAACCAATCCGGTTTTGCGGTTATCCACCAAGGTTGGATTGAACCTCCAACGCCAATCGTGTTCATGTCTGAAAAGCCATCATTCAAGCGGGCAAGCCAGTCTGGCGCAGCAACCGCATCCTCATCCATAAATGCGATAATGGACCCATTCGCAGCCGCCAATCCGGAATTTCTCGCACCAGATAAACCGCGTTTTTCAGTATTCTCGACCACAATAAGTTCTGGAAAGTGATCTTTGACCCTAGCAAATAAACCAGGGTTATGGTCAATCGACAAAATAATTTCATCCGGCAATAACGTCTGTGATTTCAGGGAATCTACCGCATGCAGCAGATCATCCCATCGGTTTTCAGTATAAGCGCAAACAATCACAGAGATATCGTTTTTCAGCCGGTTCATATTTTTACCTTTGGTCACCATTAAGCAGGAATCGCCAGACTTTCGAGAATTTTCAGGTCATCATGGGTGAACTGATTTTCTCCAGGGCGAACCAGGGTTAGAATTCCAATTCGCTGGTTGTTAAGACCGAGTGGAACTGCAATAGCAGTACGCGGGGCATTTTGTTCCCAGGTACTCGTAATCCAGCGTGGATCTTCGCGAGTATCGGTGATTACTGCCAATTTACGATTTCGCAAAACCCAACCAGCAATTCCCTGCTCGATGACTTCGTTGACTGTATTCTCAGATGGCTTAATTTGCTTGTCGCCGTACACCATGCAAACATCTGCAACCTCGCCTTTTTCATCCAGTATGAACAGGCTGCCGGAGTCGGCATTCATGGCTTGCAGGGACAGACGAAGCAGCTGAGACATTAATTCATTCAGGCTGTAGCCCGCGGCCAGGATCATCCCAATGGTTTTCAGAAGCTGAAGGTTGACCTCAGGAGCAGTCGCGCTTAAAGAAGAGTCTTCCGACAGCAGCTGCCTGGTATTGGGCTGAAGACCTCTGAACCCTAAATATCGGTCGTCCTCGGATTTCTTGGTTCGAGAGAATTTCTCCTCGAGAATCGTTTTTAGTACCCGCCAACCATCCGGGATTGTCTGTAGTTTCCCGATTCCGTGGAAACGGAATCCTTCGAAACTGGGAACCTCGGTTACGTGAAGCTGTTCGCTTGCCGCCCGCAGGTATAAGGCGGTATCAATCTCGAAACCGGGTTTATCGCTTACATCCACAACCTGGAGACAGTGACGCCAGAAGGCGTGATAGCCGTAGCACAAATCTGTCCAGTGTGTGCCAAATAAGACATTCACCATGACTGTGAAAAAACCATTGCCGAGCTGCCGAATTATTGGCATGTCGGTAGTTCCACCGCCGTGTGAAAAACGGCTTCCCTTGACCATGTCTGATCCCATCATCAAAGCCTGGATAAAGCGCGGTATTTCCCGGGGGTCGTTGGAACCGTCTGCATCCACGACGATGAGAATCTCGCCTGTCGCCGCGCGATAACCGGCGTTCATGGCTGCACCTTTGCCTCTTTTTGTTTCAAGGACTACCTTAATCGAAGGCAGTAATTCCTTGGCGACCTCGATGGTGTCGTCCGTTGAGCGGCCGTCAACCAGAATAACCTCATCAATCCAATTCATTGGCAAAAAGGGCAGCACTAGAGGCAAATTCTTAGACTCATTGAGTGTAGGAATGATTACTGATACACGCGGCCTGTGGTATGAATTGATATCCGCTTGCTGATTGAGATTTGAGTCGAGTAAAGCAGCAGCATTATGCGTAATTTTCGTGCTGCGAGCCAGTTCTTTTTGTAAATTCATTAAATGTTCCATCTCACCCTCCTACCCATTAATCGAACCAATGTTGAACCTGTCCAACCCATCCTGAGCATCGAAATCCATTAACGGCTTCAATCAAGGGTTGGTATCTTCCAAAGATTTTCTGTTATACCCATCAAGGTGTATCGAGTTGTTTTACATCAGCCAGGGCTAATTCACTTTCATCCAATGAAAAGAATCTGGATAGAAAATCTTCCATTTGGTTGAAGTTCTTGAAATAAGTTCCCTGCCGGCTTTGGATATGGGTGATATGACCCCGCCACTGGCGATTGTCTGAATCATTCCACAACCGAATAACGAATGAGCTCAAATCTTCCTTGTAGGTGAATTCCATGTGGTATCCTTGACCAGTGATCTATCGTTGCAATGGTAATCAGCTACGTGCAAAAAAGGTGCAAAAATTAGGTAAATTAAGATAAAATAAGTTAAGAATTTATCATTGTCAAGACCGGCTGTGATAAATATTGGTTAACATCAGGTTAAAATACTAATCTGCTGCAATAAATTTAAAATTTAGGCGATTGCATGTTACACATTCGATTACTTGGCGTATTGCAATTATCGGTTGATGGCACACCCCTTCCACCACTTCCAACCCAAAAAGCTTCCGGGTTGTTGGGGTATTTGCTATTGCAGCCAGAAAAAGAATTAAGCCGGGAACATCTGGCAGAACTCTTTTGGCCTGACCGGCCTCGTACCAATGCACGCCGAAGTTTGCATACTGCCCTCTGGCAAATACGCAGCCTATTAAATTCAGCAATTAATAACTCGGATAAGGTAATGATTACCACCTCGAGTTCAGTGTGTTGGTCGAACAGTCCCGATATTTGGGTGGATGTGGCTGATTTCGAGAGATTGGTACACCAATCTTCACCGGACGATCTGCAGGCTGCAATAGATTTGTATCGCGGACCCTTTTTATCCAATGTCTACGAAGATTGGTGTTTGGAGGAACGTTATCGGCTTGAGGCCTACTATTTGCGTGCACTCTCCAAACTCATTGGGATGTATCTCAGTGATAAGCGTTTTAGTGCATCCATGGACGTTTCACGCCAATTGCTTAAAGCGGATGCATTAAATGAAATTGCTCATCGTGCCTTGATGATCGCAAATTACCACCTTGGCAACCGTTCATTAGCCATCGAACAATACTACGAATGTGAGCGCCTGCTTAAGCGCGAGCTGGATATTGAGCCATCGGCTGAAACCAAAGACCTGTTCAGTTCAATCCAGGAGGAAGCGCTGGCTTACGATGTACCCCAAACCGGAAAACTTCCGGCAGCTAAGTCGAGGGCTGCAGAAAATTCCGGAGATCGATTGGTTCCAACAAATTTTGAGCAAAACGAGTTTTTCGGTAGGGGTGAGCCTTACGGGCAATTAATTAACTGGTGGAACCGCGGCAGCGAAATGGTTGGCTTGATCAAGGGCGAACCTGGGGTTGGCAAAACCCGCCTTGCCCAGGAGTTCGTCGATCAACTGAGATTAATGGGAGTTCGAACTGGCTGGGGACGCTGCATTCCGATCGAGGAAAGTGCTCCGCATCATTCCTTAAGGATGGCTATTCAAAACCTGCTTACGAGTCTGCCGCGAGAGGTTATTAACGCTGTGCCAGATTGGTTGGCGTCGGAGCTGTCGAATTTAATGCCTGAATTGGCTTCGATATTTGAAGTTGAGATTGCCGGGTTAATTAATCCTCCTGCCCAGGACCGCTTGTTTCCAGCAATCGGAAATTTGATCGGTGCAATTTGCCAAAAAACGGCAGTATTGTTAATCATTGACGATATCAACCTTGCCAGCCAATCGACCATTAATTTGGTTGAATATTTAGTCCGATTCGTCCAATCTTCTCATGATGAAAAGTCACAAAAGTTCCGCTTACTGGCAACCACCAATGAAATCGGTGTGCCCCCATTTCATACGGTTTCGATCCTTAGGATGCGGCGAGACAATTTACTATATGAAATCGTTCTGGAACCGTTAAAGGAGGAGGATGTAATCGAGTGGATTGCCACCACTTCAGGTACTGCAACTAATTCCGATGGTCTGGCAAAATCGCTCTTTAATAAAACTTCCGGTAACCCGCTCTATATAAAGGAAACTTTGAAAGCCCTGGTCGATCATGGAAAACTTGATATTCAAAGGAAAACATGGGCAGGGGCTGCGCTTGAGGACAGTAGACTCAGAATTCCGCTTGCTGAATCAATTAAGCAGCTTATTACCGGCAGGTTGACACCGCTTTCTGCTTCCGCGCTTGAAACAGCGCAGGCAGGTGCGGTTATCGGCCTTTATTTTGACGTTTATGAATTAGGGGTCATCACGGGTAAAAGCGAAGAGCTCGTCTTAAAGGATTTAACCGAACTTGTAGAAGCGCAAATTATTTCGGTCAACGCTCCGCCAAAGAAGCATGATTTTGAATTTAGCCATGTCCTAATTCAGCAAGCTATCTATGAGATGATTATGCCGCCTGCTCGGACAATCATGCACCGCAAGTTGGCTCGTAAACTAATTGAAGATCAGGGCGAACGCGCTGCTCCCCGGATTCTTTACCATTACCGAAAATCGAAAGACCTTGAGGCAGTGATTCGCTGGTCCTTGATCGCTGGAAAACAGGCATTACAACTCTCAGATCTCCAAGCTGCTGCGAATATTCTGCAGAATGCTGAGCAAATTGGGTTGGAAATAGAAGTTCCGACGGTTACGATGGTAGAAATTGTTCATTCGCTGGGGGAAACCTTTGCCAGGAGCCGGGAGAAGGAAAAAATCTTCCACTATGCCCGCCGCTATTCTGAAATTGCCCAGCAAATGAATCTGCCTGGCTGGCAGGAAGAATCAGCCCAATGGATGCGCATAGCCAAAGCCGGAACGACTGAACTATCCCGTTTAAGCAAATAAAAAAATTCCATAGCTAAATAAAAAAGACCTCCACCAGGTGAAGGTCTCGTTCAGGCGGGAGCGATATCATCCCCCAATGGGGACTGGATTCGTAACAAAATAAAAGACCTCCACCAGGTG
>CAYPJS010000061.1:0-5452 GCA_964411135.1 uncultured Anaerolinea sp. | reverse complement strand
GCCGAGAGCGGCTCGTCAAGCAGCAAAACGCGGGGGTTGATTGCCAGTGCACGCGCCAGCGCGATTCGCTGCTGTTGACCGCCGGATAGCTGGTAGGGGAACTTATGGATGTGCTCCTCCAGGTGCACCAGCGACAACATCTCGTCCACTTTGGCTTTGATCTCGTTTTCAGACGTCTTGCGTGCCTGCAGCCCGAAGGCGATATTCTGGCCGATCGTCATATTGGGGAACAGCGCGTATGACTGGAACACCATGCCAACATTACGCTGGTTGGGGCTGCGGTAGGTAATATCCTCCTGGTCCAGGTAAATCGTACCGGTGGTCGGCATTTCGAAACCGCCGATCATGCGCAGCGTGGTGGTCTTGCCGCAGCCGGAAGGGCCAAGAAACGAGACGAACTCGCCCTGGTCTACTTCGAGGTTGAAATTCTCAACAGCGGTCGTACTGCCGTAAATTTTTGAGATGTTGGATAAGTTAAGGAATGCCATAAGTCACCATTGATTTCGTAAAGAATGCCGCTCAGCGCGCCCCGGCCAGAGCGCTGCTGTCAGTTTTGCCGCGGTTGAAGAGCTGGATCATGCCCATAAAGCCCCAGGTCATCAGGAAGCTGATGATGGCCAGCGAAGACGACTCGTAGGTTTTGTTTTGACCGATCAACGACATGTACGGGCCAAAAGCCTTGATACCGACCAGGAAGCTGGCGATGGTGTACTCCCCGATGACGGTCGCCATGGTCAGGAAGGCGCTGCTGATAATGGCAACCCGAAGGTTGGGAAAAATCACTTTGAAAATGATGGTTCCCCAGTTGGCGCCCAAACTTTGCGCCGCCTCAGTCAGCGAGATGACATCAATGGCTGCCAGGCCTGTATCGACCGAGCGGAACACAAAGGGCAGCGCCAGCACCACATAGCCTGCCACCAGCAGCACGTACGTGCCGAAGTAGGTGTTGGTTAGATGGAACGGCGCGCCGCTGAAGACGCGGATCAGGCCGAAAACCAGCACGATCGCGGGCACCACAAACGGCAGCATCGAGATAAACTCCAGCATGATGCGCAGTTTGGGCAGCCGCAGCCGGATCCAATACGCTGTGGGTACCACCAGGACGATGCTTACCAGGATGGTGAATACAGCAATAATCAAGGAAAATTTGATCGTATCCCAGAAATTGGGGTCTTCAAACACCCGCTGATACGCCAGGAAAGAAAGCTGCCCTTTCTTTGCGCGCAGCGAAAAATCAAACGTAGCGATCAACGGCAGCAAGAAGTACAGCATGCCGATTATGAGCCATAGCCAGGACCAGAAAGAAGCCTTCTTCATTGACGCAGCCACCTTTCACTCCTGCGTCGCAGGAAGTAATAAATGGTCATCATCACTACCATTACCACCACCATCCCGATTGCGAGCGCGTAACCCAGACCCGGGTTGTAAAGAATGTCACCCTTGATCTGCGAACCGATGACGATGGTCACAAGATTAATAAAGCCGCCGGTTAATGAGTAGGCGGTGGCGTAAGCGCCAAATGCATTGCCAAACAACAGAATCATCGAGCCAAGGATGGAAGGCATCAGGATTGGCAGCGCTACCCTGCGCAAATACATGCCGTGCGACGCGCCAAGGTTTTCTGCAGCCTCATGCCACTCGCGCTTGAGCCCGTCCAGCGCCGGGGTGATCACCAGGATCATCAACGGGAACTGGAAGAAGGTGTAAGTCAGGGTCAGCCCCCAGAAGCTGTACAGGTTAAAGCCCTGATCGTACAGGTTAATCCCAAGGAAGGTTTTTAAAATTACCGTAATCATGCCGGTACGCCCAAGGGTGGCAATAAAGGCAAACGCCAGCGGTACGCCGGCGAAATTGGACGCCACGCCTGAAAAAGTCGAGAGGGCGGTGCGAATCCCCCTGGGAAGCTTGCCCACCGTGATGCCATAGGCCATCAGAAAGCCGAGCAGCCCGCCCAGTACGGCGGTCGCCAGGCTGATGCGGATGGTAACCCAGTAAGCGCTCAGGATAGACGGTTCGAAAAGCCCAAGGAAATTCCGGAATGTGAAGTTGTCGTCATTGTCCAGAAACGCGCGGGTTAAAAGGCTGATGGAAGGCAGAAAAATAAATAAAAACGCAAACAGGAAAAATGGTGCCACCACAATCCAGTTGCGCCAGCCTGAGGAAGAGGGACGCGCTTTTGGCGCGTCCCCTTTTTTGTTCAACATGGTCTTGGAATTACTTGACATCAGCGCCAACAGCGGTCATCCAGTTATCGGCGATGACCTGTTTTGCGTTGTTGATCTGGTCGATGCTGGGGAACGCCACAGGCCCGTCGAAGGTGGGCAGTTTGGCGGCAGCTTCAGCATCCAGCGTGCCATTGGTCTGCATATCTTCATAGCGGATCGGGTGGCAGTAGCCCTTCAACCAGATATTCTGACCCTCGTCGCTGTAGAGGAACTCCATCCACAGTTTGGCAGCATTGGGGTGCGGGGCGTAAGCTGAAATGGCCTGGATATAGATACCGGCGATGGTGCCGCTGGCGGGGTAAACAACCTCAATGTTCGGGTTGCCGGCCAGGGCATCCTTGTCGGACAGGGCGCTGTAGTCCCAGCGCATGATGATGGGGGTCTCACCCTTGGCAACCGTGGACTGCTTGGCAATCACGGGGACGAAGTTTCCGGCATCATTGATGGCCTTGAAGTAATCCAGGCCGGGGGCGACATTATCCAGATCGCCGCCGTTGTACAGGGCAGCCGCGTACACGCTCATCTGAGCCTGAGCCGAAGCGCGGGGATCGCCAGCCAGGGCAAACTGACCCTTGTATTCCGGTTTCAGCAAATCAGCCCAGTCCTGCGGCACATTCGCAACAGCATCCGAGTTGACCTCGAAAGCCATCACGCCGTAGTAATCTCCGTACCAGTTGCCGTCGGGATCCTTTGAGTCGGCCGGGATCGAATCCCAGGTGGCGACTTTGTAGGGCGCAACCAGTCCTTCCTCGATCAGCTGCGGGCCAAAGCCGTAACCAACGTCGATGACATCGGGAGCCTGCGGCCCCTTATTGTCTTTGTTGGCCTTGATGGCTTCGATTTCGTCCGCGGAACCGGCATCCGGGTTCAGTTCGTTGACTTCGATGCCGTATTTCGTTTTGAAGACTTCGATGGCCTCGCCGTAATTGCACCAGTCGTGCGGCAGTGCGATGGTGGTCAGCGTGCCTTCTTCTTTGGCAGCCGCAATCAAGGCAGCCATCGGATCTGTGGCTTCCGGCGCCGCCTCTTCAGCTTTGGGCGCGCAGGCCGTCAGAACCATTGCGATAACAACCAGGAACGAGATCAAAATGTACAGTTTTTTTGCGGGCATATTTCTCTCCTTCGTGAAAGGTTTAAAAATCAGCCAGGCAAGCACCTAACTGAATTTCGACAAGAGTGTGTGAGTTTTATCGCAGGGGAAAAAAGGTAAAACTTGCTCCGGGATTAGATCGTCCTGATATTTCATTGGATCGTGCGTTCCGGTAAGGTCATGGATGTCCCACTGAGTTTCATGTTTTATTATACAGGAGATCACAAGAGTGTACATTTAAAAAACCCCCTGGATATTGAGCGGTAAACTCTGAATTGTGTGAATTTGTCAGTTCTTCCGGTGCGCCAGCCGCCCACGCCCGGGGATGCACAGCAATAAAATAGACGGGCTTCACTTGGAGAAGCCCGTCTATTTCCAGCCTGGTCTTTGCTTACAGGGTTACAGATCAGGGTGTAACATTGACCATGCGCCCCTCAATTTTGGGGTACACGGTTGGGTCGATGGGCGTGTTCGCGGGGGGTACCCCAAACTTCCACTGGACGTATTCGATCAGGGCATCCAGATCGCTCACGCCAATGCGGGTAACGTTGGTACCGCTCAGGAACACTGAGAAGTTGTCACCGCCGGTGGCAATGAACTCATTACAGGCCACTGAATAGACGGTGGCGTCCTTCAAGATCGGTGTGCCATCCTCAAGAGTGAGGGTAATGATACGCTCCCCAACTGGCTTCGACAGGTCATAGGTGTATTTCAACCCGGATTGCTGTAAAAGCTTCATAGAGGCTTGAGGAGGCTTGAACTGCTGCTCCAGCACCGCGTAGATCTGGGTGCCGGTCAGGTTCATGGTCACCAGCTTGTTGTCGAAGGGCTGCACGGTGAAGAAGTCGCCGTAGGTGATGTCATGCGGGTAGCTGGCGTAGGTAATATCCGCCCGGATACCGCCGGGGTTCATGAAGGCAATCTGCGTACCGCCCTTCCAGCGCTGCGCGTCTGCAATCAGGTCCCCCATCGGGACTTCGCCCGTGTAGCGGTCAGGTCCTCTGGAAATCAGACCGGTGGTTGAGGCGATGACCTTATTGACGATCGGGGCAATTTCAGCCTGGTAGTCTGCTACCATGCCTGCGATGATCGGGTCGGGGGTGACTCCCTGGTTATAAGTGGTCACCACCTGCAGGTTCGCGCTGAGCATATCGCGTTCGTAGCGGTCGTAACGCAGGTCCGAAACGCCGATAGCCGTACCGGATGAATATTGCTGGATGATCGGGACGGTTCCGACTTTACCGGTGTAGCCGCTGTGCGAGTGACCGGAAATGATCAGGTCAAGACCCGGGTCGCCCAGGGTAGCCATTTCCTGGCTGACCACACCGCCGTACACATCCGGCATATGGGCAATCAGGACAATCACATCAGCACCCTGGTCATGCAGATCGTCCACCAGGTCAGGCAGGACTTCAGCTGGATCGCGGAATTCAAGCCCCTCGGTTGCGGTTGCCATGACAATGCCCGGGGTGTACATGCTGGTCAGGCCAATGAAACCGACCTGCTGGCCCTTGATATCCATCATGACGCTCGGAACAGCCCAATCCGGCCGGTCATCCGTACCCTCATAGAAGATGTTGCCCACCACGAATGGGAATTCCGCCTGGTCGATGCGGGCCAGCAACTTCTCCTGACCCCAGTCGAATTCATGGTTGCCCACCGTGACGACATCGTAGTCCATGGCATTGAAGACCTCGATGACCGACTCGCCAAACAGCAGGTTGGAGATAGGCGTGCCCTGCATCATATCGCCCGCATCCACAAGGGTTGTGCCCACGGGATTGAGGGCTTCGTAATTGTTGATGTAGGTTTCGTTGAAGGCTGCACCGCCGACCAGCTTGCTGCTCACCAGCTTGCCGGTTTCTAACTGCCCGTGGAAGTCATTGGTGGAGAGGAAGGTGAACAGCGGGTAGCGCGCCTCGCGGATCCAGGCCAATGCCTGCGCATTGGTCACCAGTTCGCGCGGATAGAGCATGTTCAGCGTTGGAATGTAAATTCCAGACTGGATCATGAGCGCCATCGGCTCTTTCGCCCAACCCAGCAGCCGCGGGAAGTCGGAATAATCCTTGAGGATGGAAAGATCCGCCTCGATATCCCACAGACCGTCCATGGCGACTTCACCCAGCAGGAAGAAGAA
>CAYPJS010000060.1:0-51356 GCA_964411135.1 uncultured Anaerolinea sp. | reverse complement strand
CCGGCACCGCTTTGTTATGAAGCAGGACCAGTTGGACCAGTTCGACGAAACCCGCGGTCTGAAAGTGGAAGCTTTTGGGCTGAATAAATGGGTGCGCAAGGATTTAAACATCCTGCAAAATATCTCGCTTTCGTTCCAGCCCCGCGAGTTGATTGTTGTCGTCGGACAAAGCGGCGGCGGCAAGTCCACTCTGATCGAAGCGATGATCGGTTACCGCCCTGCCACCCAGGGGCAGGTGCTGATCAACGGCACCAACGTGTACCGCAATTTTGACGCGGTGCGCAATGACATGGGTTTTGTGCCGCAGCGTGACATCATCCATACCGGACTTACCGTCTACCAGGCCCTGGATTACAGCGCTCGTCTGCGCATGCCGCGCGACACCACCAAGGAAGAGCGCCATGAACGCATCATGCAGGTGCTAACCGACCTGGACCTGCTGCACCGCAAGGATAACCCGATCAGCAAGCTGAGCGGCGGGCAAATCAAGCGCGTCTCCATTGGGGTGGAACTGCTAACCTCCCCCGGGCTTTTCTTCCTGGATGAACCTACCTCAGGTCTTGACCCCGGCACTGAAACAGCTTTCATGCATTTGATGCGCCGCCTGGCAGATCAGGGACGTACCATTGTGATGGTGACCCATGCCACCAAGAACGTGATGCTGGCGGATAAGGTGGTCTTCCTGGCGCGCGGAGGTTATTTAGCCTGGTTCGGGCCCCCGGATGAGGCTTTAACCTATTTCGACTCGTACCGCTCCGAGCGCGAGCAGCGCGCCCGGGCCATGGAGTTCGACCAGATTTATGCCATCCTGGATGATCCCTCAAAGGGATCGAACCAGGAATGGTCAAAACGCTATATGGAAAGCGCAGCCTATTCGAGATACATTGTCGAACCGCTGAAGCTCAAAGAAAAACAACCCGTGCTGGATGCAGCAGTCCCGCAGATCCAAAAGCCGGCTGCAGTGAAGGTAAAACCGAAGCGCACGGCATCAGCCATGAACCAGTTCCTTGTGCTTTCCGCCCGTAACCTGAAAATTCTGGTGCGCGATAAATCCAGCCTGACGCTGATGCTGTTGGCTGCACCGCTGGTAGCCATGCTGGACTTTGTCATCGCACCGCTCATGGGCCGTGCACCTTTCGACTATGTGGACGGAAACGCACCCAACGCTGCCATTACCCTTTTCCTGATGACGATATACTGTTTGCTGGTGGCTGGCCTCTCGCAGATGCGCGAGTTCGTCAAAGAGGAGGACATCTATAAACGTGAACGGCTGGTAAGCCTGAAGATTCTGCCATACGTAGCCTCAAAGATCTGGGTAGCACTGCTGCTGGCCTTTTACCATGCAGCGGCGTATACCATCATCCATTTCCTGGCCTTTGACATGCCCGGCGGTACGCTGGAATTTGGCCTGGTATACGTGACGATGGTACTGGCGGCTATGGCGGGTATGGTGTGCGGATTGCTGGCGTCCGCGCTGGCACCCGCGGCGTCCTCTGCGCCTATGATCATGATCCTGCTTTTGGTGCCGCAAATTGTCTTAAGCGGCGCGCTGGCACCCGTCCCGCAAACCATCAGCTCGATTGCCTCGACACGCTGGGCCTTCCAGGGTTTGATCGGTATCACTGGCATTGGCAGTGATGTCGCAGCCGATACCTGCTGGAAACTTCCGGAGGAACTGCGCGACAGCATGACGCTGGATGACAAAGCCGCAACCGGCTGCCGATGTATGGGTACGGCCATTTTCAAACCGGGTTCGTGTAATTTTCCCGGGGTCGGCAAGTATTACGTACCTGAGGTCGACCAACCAGCAGTCCTTAAGCCTGCAGATATGCCGCCCAAACCCGCAGACCCGGTCATTCCAACAGCCCCCGCCGCGCCAGCCGACCAGAACGACCAGGTTGCAATGGTACAGTACCTGAATGCCTTGCAGGCCTACCAGGATGAAGTGACCCTCATCCAGAATGACTATAAGGCTCAGATGGAATTGTATGAGTCGCAGGCTGAGGTCTATCAGGCTGCCATGGAAGAGTACCAGAAGGATGTTTTAACTTATGAAACAGCCCGCAATTCAGCAGTTGAACGCGCGGAGGGCGTCATCAACAGCGTGATCGAAGAGTTTGGCTGGGGGTTTGTAAATAAAGATGATTCGTCCGGGTATCGCTCATTCCTGATCATGGTGTGGGGAGGTCAGGGTGTGCTCATCGTCCTGTACATCGCGATCATCCTGTTTTTCATCAAGCGTAAAGACGGTTGAGGCTGCAGATCAAGGGAGATCCGGCTGTGAAAACAACCCAACGCATCAGACTTTTTCTTTTGTTGACGGCAGGCCTTGCACTGGTTTCTGTCACCAGCTGTGCAGCTTTCGGCTTGAGCAATGAGGTAGACCCTACCCTTTCCAGCCTGAGCACAGCGGTGGCACTCACCGCCACAGCTGCTGAAAAAGGCGGCCAATCCGTAAACGAGCTGGCAACTGCCCAGGTTAAGGGTACGCAGAAGAGCCAGGAAATCCAGGCTACCCAGACCGCGGCAGCCGTTGGGCGAAGCGAAGCAGAGCTGGCAGAAGCCACCCGCTCTGCACCGATCATCGCCGAGCTGCCGCAGTTCAACCTCGATCCTTCCAAAGGCCGCACCGGCTGGCTGCAGGGTCCATTGGTTCTGGAAATTTCCGGATACCAGGAAATTGCCTACGGCAACGATAAAATGGAAGTGACAGCCGCAGATTTTGCCCTGGCGGCAGACCTGACCTGGGATACCCAGTACGGCTCATCCGGCTGCGGTATTATGTTCCGCTCCAATGGCGATAAAGAGGAGCCCAGCCAGTACATGATTCTCGCGTCGCGCTTCGCGAACGGGCACATCATTTTTACCGCCATGCTGGATGGAGAGATTGCCAACATCCACGACTTCTTCCCGAAGACCAACGACCCGTCCTTTCAATGGCAAAACGGCACTACCAATCGTCTGGCAGTCGTGGCACGCGGTAACATGATTGAAATTTACACGAATGGCTCAAAAATTGGCGAGGTGGATACGACCCAGCCGCCCACCCGCCTGCCATCACCGCCAGAACCTTTCCCGCCGCTGGATCAAACCAACATCCCGGCTATGGATGCCTACAACGCCCAGTTGAAGGAGTACAGCGATATCGTGGCTGAGGGTGAGAGAATGTATCAGTCAGCCGTGAAGAATTACATGGAACGGCAGGCGGTGTTAAACGAGGGCTTTCTGGCCTTCATCGCGGCTTCCGAATCAGGCCGGACTATCTGCACCTTCGACAAAGCCTGGCTGTGGCTGATTGAAGAATGAGGATCACTGCACTTTCACTGGAGGATGTTTATGGCGCATGATCGTTGGATTGGACAGGTACTTGGAGGCAGATATCAGATTGAGCAGCTGCTTGGGCAGGGCGGCATGTCGGCGGTTTACAAAGCGCGAGACCCCAACCTGCAGCGCACGGTCGCCATAAAGCTGATCCATCCGCATCTCTCAGACAACGAAGAATTTGTGCGCCGTTTTGAATCAGAGGCAACCTCCATTGCCCGGCTGCGCCACCCCAATATAGTCCAGGTCTATGATTTCAACCATGAGGGCGACCTGTATTTCATGGTGCTCGAGTTTGTCGCTGGCGAAACCTTGCAAAGCCGTATCAAGCGGCTGAATGCGGGTGGGCGGTATCTGCCGCTGCGGGATGTCCTCCATTTCACCATGGATGTCTGCAAGGCAGCCGATTATGCTCACCAGCGCGGCCTGATCCACCGCGATATTAAGCCCGCCAATGTCATGCTGGATGTGACTGGTAACGCAATTCTGATGGATTTTGGAATAGCGCGTATGCTTGGCGGGCAGCAGCATACGGCTACTGGCGCAGTGCTCGGGACAGCGCTGTACATGTCTCCAGAGCAAATTCAAGGCCTGCATCCCGATGCCCGGTCGGATATCTACTCAATCGGCGTAATGCTTTTCGAAGCGCTGGGCGGCCGACCGCCATTTGAGGCGGATTCGGTCATGACATTGATGATGATGCATTTGAACGATCCGGTGCCGGATCTGTCTAAACTCAATCCCGATATCCCGGAAGGGGTTAAGGTCATTGTCAACTGCGCCCTGGAAAAGGACCGTAACAACCGCTTCCAGTCCTGTTCCGAGATGGCAGCGGCTCTTGAAAAGGCAATGGCGAGCCTTGGACCGCAGGAGGCGGTGCCTGTATCCTCGGTGAAAGTAGAACCAGCCCCGGTTCCCGCTGCACCTTCCCGGGAGAATGAAAAAGAACAGGCTGCCCCGCCAGTTCCCGCCATGGCAACCATCATTGAACCGGCACCTCTCCCCGCAACCATTATCGAACCCGCCGGGGTTATACCTGCGCCAATCATAAGCGATGCAACTCGGGTTGCTGCAGCCGCCGCTGAAACCAAGTCGGCTGCAGCTTCTCCGCTCCCCATTTCAGCCCCAGACGTTCCCCGCGCTAAACGCTCTAAAACTGTTCTCTGGGCCGGGTTGGCTGCACTGGGATTGGCACTCATCGTCGGCGGTTATTTAATTTTTAATTCGATCAATAATGGCAAGCAGTCACCAGGAGGAACTGCAGAGGTGTTGCCAAGCGTCACGGTCCCGGTGGTCGCTCTCCTGCCAACCGATACAGCCGCACCAACCAATACCCAACCCCCTCCCCCCACAGCCACAGCGGAACCAACGGCTACCCCCACAGAGGTCCTGCCAACTCCAACGGATGTACCCCCGGCTTCCCTGGTACTCGGTGGAGCAGACAAGATCGCGTATGTTGTCTCAAATAATATCTGGATCGCTGATATTGACGGCAGCGACGCACAACAGATCACCAGCGATGGCGCAACCAAAAAGAATTTACGCTGGCTGCCTGATGGCAATTCTTTATCATATATCAGCGGCAAATGTATTCAAACTGTCGCGCTGGGCGGCGAACCCGTGACGGTAACCTGTTTCAACAATGCAGAGTATGTGGACGCCTTTGAGGTGTCTCCGGACAGCAAGCAGGTTGCCATCAGTGTTGACCGGCTGCTCTACATTGAACCATATGACCTGGAGCGTTTGAAATCCGTTGACTCGCACCCCGATCTGGAAGCCATGGCGGACTGCCCGGACCTGGCTCCTTATCAACGCAATGCGGCGGTTGGTGCACGCTGGTCGCCGGACAGTAAAAATATGGCGGTCATTGCGATCGGCGTTTTAACGGGCGGGCGGCGCGGCGACATGATCCAGATTATCGCAGTCGACCGCTGCATTGCGAACCCTTCCGTCCAGCTTCAGTTCCCGCAGCCCCATTTTACCTTTAGCGAATACGAGCATAATGCCACCCTGACCAGCTTTACCTGGGACGGAGCCGGTTTATCCGTCTTAACCGGGCTAACCCGCAAGGACGGTTTTGGTGAAATGCACATCTTCAATCACGAGAGCTACAAAGCCGACCTGTCCATCAACCCGGTGAATGGCAGCTGCTGCTACCGGGACACACAATTCAGCCCTGACGGAAAGTTTTTATTGTTTGCATTTCAAGATATGACCCTGGGACCAAACGCCGTTACCCGGGTCTACTATATTCCCTTCGGCACGATTGGGACCGGCACTAAATATGACCCGCTCAGAATGGTCGAATACACTGATCTGTCTGAACTGCCGCAACTGACGCTTCGACCAGCAGCAATCCCATAATCGTCTAATGCAGGGTTCCCCACAGGGAGTAAAGGCGGTGAGACGATGTCAAAAAAAGGCAAAGACGAACATAAATCAAAATCGAAGGACCCTAACGGTCAGAATGCTGAAAAAAAGATCGATATCAAGCAGCCAGGCGTATCCACCGAAAGTGTAAAGTTAAAACCGGCAAAAAGTCCAGCCCCTGTAGATTCGATCAAGGTTACAAAAAAGGTCTATGAAAAGGAACTGGCACGCCTCCAAATTGAACTGGTCAAGCTGCAGGAATGGGTACGGTTTAAAGGCCTGAAACTGGTAATCCTGTTCGAAGGACGCGACGCGGCAGGCAAGGGCGGTGTAATCAAGCGCATCACCGAGAGCCTTAATCCGCGCGTGGCCCGGGTGGTAGCGCTGCCGACCCCCACCGAGCGGGAAAAGACCCAGTGGTACTTTCAACGCTATGTGGCACACCTGCCTGCCGCTGGCGAAATCGTGCTTTTCGACCGTTCCTGGTACAACCGTGCGGGCGTGGAGCGTGTCATGGGCTTCTGCACCGACGACGAGTACAATGAGTTCCTGCGGTCGGTGCCCGAATTCGAGCGGATGCTGGTACGCTCCAACATTATTCTGGTAAAGTACTGGTTTTCGGTCAGCGACCATGAACAGGAAAAACGCTTTCAAGCGCGCATCAACGACCCGACAAAACGCTGGAAGCTCAGCCCGATGGACATGCAATCGCGCTCACGCTGGCTGGATTATTCCAAAGCCAAAGACACTATGTTTGCCTTCACCGACATAAAGCAAGCACCGTGGCACGTGGTCAATGCCGACAACAAAATGTGCGCGCGCCTGAACTGCATTACCCACCTGCTCGGCATGATCCCCTATGAGGACCTGACACCCGAACCAATCGTGCTGCCGCCGCGCCAGGATGATAAGGGCTATGTTCGACCGCCAATGACCGACCAGACCTTCGTGCCGCAGGTCTATGTGCCCGGTGACGTGGATTCTGATTGATGAATTTTTGGAAGAAATAAATATTGGGTTGACCGCGTCTGGAGGAATTCAGCGCTATAGGGGCGTGCCCGGGAGAAAGAAATGGTAAATATTCATTTTCGGCCCGTAGAACCGGATCGGGACTTTAAGCTGCTGGCGGAATGGTTCACCATCCTTGACGGTCAGGAGAATACTGAGGCAAGCCTGAGGGAATGGTACGCCGAATCCTTCGAGCGCAGCATGCAAAGGGTCATCGAAGACCCGCGCAAACACCTGCTTGGTTTCTACTGGGCAGTTCAGGACCTGGTTGATCCGAGCCGGTACAACCTTTATCTGTATGTGGAGCCTGGACAGCGCAAGCAGGGGCTTGGCAGCCAGATATCCGAAGAACTCCTTTCAGCGTTACACAGCAGAAATGCTAAAACCCTGCGCGTACGGATTGCGGATAATGACCCCATCAGCTTGAGGTTTGCTGAAAGACGCGGATTTCATCAGCGCGCACATCAGATCTCCATGGAACTTGACCTACGGCGGTTCGATGATGCCGTATTCCAACCCATCATTGACCGTCTGAAAGGTGAAGGCTTCCACTTCACCAGCATGGAAGCCCTTGGAAACACCCTGGATGTGCAGCGTAGGCTTTTTAACTTGAACGATATGACAAACTCCGAAACACCCGGTTCCGAAGGTGAACATTCATGGGTTTCATTTGAGGATTTTCAGCGCCGCGTTTGCCAGGCAGAATGGTATGTTCCGGCCGGGCAGATGGTGGTCCTCGACAATAACACTGGAGAATTCATTGCCATGAGCGCCATTACAGTATTCAAGGGCAATGAATTTGCCTACAATCTGCATACCGGCGTCGATAAACGCTACCGCGGCCGCCAGCTCGGGCAGGCGGTCAAAGTGCACGCGCTTCGATTTGCCCGCGATGTGCTCAAAGCCCCAACGGTGCGTACGCACCACAACGAAATCAACACGCCGATAATTGCCATCGACCGCAAGTTCGGATATGTCCAGATTCCTGGATACTATTCGATGGAAAAGAACCTCCAATAGGGTCTGGCTTGCGGGGCTGCCATAAACATGCCCGATTCTAACAACGGAGTATCGTATTACTGGTAAAAGTGATTATTACTGGTTGGAAAAGGAGACAGCATGGACGCAAAAATAGTCCGTCCGGCTACTGTGGATGAATATATTTCCACATTCCCGGAAGATATTCAATCAATTCTACAAAAGGTGCGAAACGTGGTGCGTGAAGCCGCCCCGGACGCGCAGGAGAAAATCAGCTACAACATGGCAGGTTATTTCCTGGAGGGATGGCTGGTGTGGTTTGGCGGCTTCAAGAACCATGTCGGCATGTACCCAATCACAGACGCCCTTGAGCCCATTCGGCAGGAATTATCGGCATTCAAGCAGACGAAGGGCGGCATTCAGTTTCCCTATAAAAAACCTATCCCGTATGCCCTGATCGGCAGGATGGTCAAACTTCTGGTTGAAGATCAGAAGGCGAAAGGGAAGTAAAAGTTAAATGTTTTATCGGCTGGAACGACAGGGGCGTGGTTCCAAAAATACTTCATTGAGGAGTTAAAGGTTTTTCCGCCGGAACGACGAGGGCGTCGTTCCCTACTCTGGCCGGCCGGGAAAAACAAACGAGATCGGCGTTCCGACTTCAAGGCCGGCTTCCAGGCCTGTATAGAGCGCGCCATCGATCTTGATGATGATGTTCATATGGTTTGGAAAGTGGGTCATGTCGTAGCCGGCCAGGCGGCCAATATCCTTGCCGCCCACCAGCACCCGGTCGCCAACCCAGATCACGCCGCTCTCATCGACCTCAAAGTACCCCAGGTAGGAAATATTGTTGACTGCCGCACCCGGGGCAGCAGTTGCCTCGGCAGTCAGGATAATTTCATGAATTTCGTGCTTGATCACCGCACGTGACGGGTACTTCACCAGTTCCAGGTTGCGGTCAGCAGCACGTGCATCCAGAATTACACAGATTTTTCCGTTGACCACGCTCTTATCGGCACACGGATACTTTGTATCCAACTTGTTGGCGGCGTATGGATCAGGGCACATTTTCTTCTCCAGATGAAACGGTTTGTAACCCGCACTGCGCCAGCAGGTCGGGGTGGGGTGGCTGCAGCACGTCAATGACCAGCGTATGGACGATTTTTTCGCGTGCGGCACGCAACAACGCAAGTCTATCAACAAACTCTGCGATATACGCGCCAGTTTTTTGCAAATATCGGGGGTAGAACGGATTTACGGTCATGAAATGAAGCGGTATGGCTCTTCGGTAAGCAACCTCCGCTCCCAGACCGGTCATGGTCTGAAAACTTTCCTGCCAGATCTTTGGGCTGCCTGTTGCCAGGAGGCTTAAGGGACTTGTAAAAACAAATTTCCTGTCTGCCAGATGATCCGGAGAAACCTTGATGAAGGCTTCGAAGAGCGGCGGATAAAACACACCGGGGACAATGATTTGCCTGGCATGCGATTCTTGCAGCCATCTGGCAGCAAGCTGCATGGACGGCTCATCCGTTACCGAGCCGGTCGGCAGTTGATGCAGAATATTTCCAGCCTCATCCGTACAACAAACAAAACCCTCGTTGCAGCTTTCATCTAGCGGGCTCAGCGGAAAATGGAATAAGCTTTCCATCGCAGCTGCATGTTCGACCAGGATATCAATCCGTTCGTCAAAAGCTGCTCCGGTGGAAAGCACCATGCCGTCCGCCAGCACCAGGGCTGCCAGGCGGTTGAGAGCGCCGTCGACCAGCGTCAGTTGGATGCCCTGCGCTTGCAGCTGCTCAAGCAGTATTTGCAAATCGATCCGGCGGTTTGGACCGGCAAGGACCACAAATCCTGGCTCAGCCACCTCTGCGATGATGATCTCGCCAAGAATGGTCCGTATACCGGTCGGCTGCCGGTGGATGGTTCGTGCCGTACCGAGTTCAAGGCAATTGTCTGCGGTGGCAATGACCATGCCCGGGTGGGCGTAATACCGCGGCTTGGGCAGCCCGGTGACATGGTCTGTGTTCTCACCGTCATATCCAATACTGGTCAAACCGGTCTTAATACCAGCCTGATCCACCAGCGCAAGCATGTGAAGCGCTGCAGTGGTCTTGCCGGTGTTTTTCGCCGTGCCGACGAAGCCGAGGGTTTGCATCATCTTCCCGATTAGTTTAAAGGGTTTTTACCACGAAAGGATTGGGGAATGGGGAGAGGTTGTACAGAAATTCTTTTTGCGTTGTGGTGGTGTCAACCAGAGACCTTAATAAACTCCCTTCCTGACCCTGGAGTTTTGCGTGGTTCAATCTCTCGCTCTCTCCTTATTCAATAACCGTACCCTGACCAACCCGTCCCGGGTAAAGCCCGTCCTCCTGGCTACCCAATAAACCTTCATAAATTGAGGCGGTAAAATCTCCACGCTGTGCTACTACAGCCAGCGTCTCAACGATCTTCTCGTGGAGTTCTTCCTTGATGGCTTCAGATGTCGGGTTGAGCGCTGTTTTCAGGCTGCCCTGGAAGCGCAGTTGATCGCGCACTGCCCGCAAGGTGTCGACTCGGGCTTGCACCGAAATGGGCCCCTTGGAATAAGCTTCATCCGAGGAAGCAATCGTCACGGCGTCCACACCCATGGTGGCAGCCAATGTGGCATGCAGCGAGGTCTGCAAGGCCGACTGAACCCGGTCAGGGGTATGGGTCATAAAACCCACCGGCTCGCCTGGCCAAAGGGGTGTATCAACGATGTCTCGCCAGACAGCCAGCTTGGCGACATTCATGTCGATCATGTTATCGTCCATGCGCCCGTTGATGGTCATATACGGCGAATAGCATAACAGCGGCTTGGGGATCGGGCGGGCACCCAGCTTGAGCCCAAGCGCCATCATGATCAACAATCCTGCGAAAGTCTTGTAAGGCGGCACACCGCTTAATTCATCGTTGCCCGGAATATCGAAGGGGATGCCGTATTGCGCAGCCAGCATCAAAGAATAGACGCCGTCCACGGTCAGCCGCTGCGGGTCCGTTCCGCCAGCGGTGCTGCCGTACGGGATGTTGATCTTGAATAAATCGGCCCCGGCAGCATGACCCAGAACCTGTGTTTCAGGCGTATTCAAACCGCGGTGACCGCGCACGTTCCACAGCGTATAGGGTTCCATGAAGTGATGGATAAACTTGAGGTTCTCCAGCGTCAGAATGGTTCCATCATGTTCGTGGGTCAGGTGACCTTCCAATAAGCCTTCTCGCTGGGCGTTCCAGGAGGGGTCAAAATGGAAGACGCCGTCGATACCCCAGGCTTCGGCCACTTTGATATGGAAAACATCCATAACCGGGCAGCCGGTGCCGTACTGTGAGAAGAATAACGGCCTCGTGCCAACATGGCGCAGCGGGGTGAATTCTGCATGCGGTGTGTCAAACAGGTTTGGCACGCTGTCAATTTCAGCTTTTCCCAGCCAACGAACACCAGCCGGCAGCTGTTCTGCCTGGTAAAAAGCCTGGATCTCGCCGTCGCAAAGGGCTACATACTTCGCCAGGAGTTGCTCACGTACAGCCGCGCTGGCATACACCTCACGCTCGGCTGCTTGATTCTCGAGCATTTCGGCACGCACCTTGGCCCGCTCAATGCCCGGCGTGGTTTTTTTGCCGCACCAGCTCAGGATCTGGTCCGTGATCTGCGCCAGATAGCGCTCAATGACGGGGTCATAGAATTTGTAAGAATAACCAGCGGTGATATCGGGTTTGGTACGGGTCGGTTTTTGAGTCCCAAACGCCGCGGCGGTCGATACGCGTTCCTCGATAAAATCGACCACTTCATCAATCTTTAACTCACCAACAAAGCAGCCGTCGAACCCGAGCTCAGCACCGATTTCTTTAGTGATGGCCATACCGCCTACCCCGATCCGGCAGTGGTCGCGAATCCCGGCTGCCTCCGCCAGGTCAACCAGGTGGCTGAGAATTTCAGCAACCTTATAACCCAGCGTCCGGCTTACCAGAATGGCAGCCGGCTTCAACACCAGCGCCTTCTGAATCACTTCTTCAGGAGTGGTACCTGGAGGCATAGAAACCGCCTCGTAATCGAACTCAGTCAGTTTGCGCTTGAGCAGTTTGATCGCATTGTCATGTACAGGATCGAGCGGTGCCAGCAGAACGATTTTCATGCTTCACCTCTCGCTTCCATCCAGCGGTAGTGGTCGCCGGGATGGTGAATATAACTGCGGATACGCACCCGCGCGCCCCAGGCCTTGAATTCCAGAAAAACGATGTCTCCGTGGGGTAAATTTAATTCCTGCGCCAAAGCCTCCGCCAGCTGCTTGGCCTCATCCTCGGACTTGCAGTAAAGAAAAGTTTCGATATCGATAGCGTCGACCACGCGATCCAGGGCTTTGGTCATCACACACCCTCCTGTGTTTTGGTCAATTTGAAAAGCATTCAAAGATCGCTTTTCAAAGGAACAGGGCTTTGTGAACTCCATTGATTCCCGCAATCATTGGGGTCACTCCGCCCTGTCCTTGTTCTTCCGGGAGGAAGAATGCCACCCCGGTGTAGTTCCTTTATTTTGTTTAGATCAGGCCAGCAAACTTGCAAATAACCTCAATCGATTTGAAATTGGCTTTGACTGACAGGCGTGTGGGCAGTTCAATCAGGTTGCCTTCCTCGTCGATATTGCCGATGCCATTGGAGATGAAGACGTTACCATCGTAAGCGATGGTAGGGATCAAACCCATTTGCGATTGGCAGTTTTGAAGAATTTGGGTTCCCGCATACATATCTTCCATTGAGAAGACAGGGATACCAAAGCCATCCTTCCAGGTATCAGCATAATTCAATTCAACTGCCAGCGAGTTGGTGGACTTGTAGATACTCCAGTTATCCTGCAAGGCCTTTGGCAGCAGCGAAAACTCCTCCAGGCAGATCTTATACAGATCATCTACAGCCTTCAATGAAATCTCAGGCCGCTCTTTCAAGATCTTCATAGCGGCATATGCACCTGCCAGGGCTTCCTTACCGGGATCGTAGCCTACGTAAGCAGCCTTGCCATGCGAGGATAAGGTGCCGTAGCGTGCGCCGTGAATACCGACTGAGCGGCGAATCGGCACCATGACCTCTTCTTTGCCAATGATCAGGCCGCAAGTGGGAGCGCCGGAAGCTTTGTCCATGGAATAAATGATGACGTCGCTGCCGATTTTTCGGATGTCAGCCCCGATGAAGGGGGCACCCCAGGCGTTGTCCATAATATAGGGCACATCATATTTGGCCGCCAACTCGGAAATGCCGGTTTGCAGAACCGGAACGCCGTCCCTCTTGTCGCCATAACCATAACCAGGGGTATCGTATGCTAAGGATGCAAAGCCCGAAAGTTGGTCTGCATGGCGGCTGGCAATCTCATCAAACTTCTTGACGGAAGCTTTGCCATCCACGTGCAGCATATTGGGGCATGGGCAGTACTTGATCCCGTGGCAATCATAGCGCGCACCTTCTGGTTTGACGAATACCGTATCCAGGTTATAGGCACGCTTACCCTGAACGCCGTACTCACCGGCTGCCTCGCCCCGTTCGGAATTGACTTCCTTGTAGCGTGGAGGGAAGGGCTTGCCGTACGCCCCCTGGTGATGCATGTGACGCTCGTAGGGAGCCAGGTAGCGTGCACGGTAGTTGTCGCCCTTGCCAAGCGTGGGCGGCATGCACAAAACATCGTAGGAAATTGCCAGCCCGGCTTCGCAAGTGCTCACCAGAGCGGCATCGTATTCATCCCCATAGTAGGATTTCACCAGATCGCGGATCTTCTCGTCGAATACAGCCGAGGGGATAACCCGCCGTGACACTGATGAAATGGCCTCATCGACTTCACGGGCAAGCAAACCATGACAACCGGAAACAGCACCGGTAAGGCCGATGTTGCCTTTCATTTCAGGTGTGATTCCGATCTCTTCAGCAATTTTTCGCACTTCAGCGTAAATGGCTGCCTGGTTCGCCTGCAGGTGTTTGTAAACCTGATACTTATAGTCCCACTTTTTTTCCATGACATATCTCCTTAAGGGATTTGGAATTTCTTGCCCGCCCAAAAAGCCAATACCCATAAATTATAATATATATCTTATACAATATATAATTGTACTTATATGCGCCTAAATGTCAAGAACCATTCCTCCTTTCATTTGCATGATAAATATTATTTTTTGATTTTTCGGCTCAGGAAGACCTTGGTCAACTCGGCTGCCACTGACGGCACCAGGATCAAGGGAAGGATGCGAATCCACTCGCTCCACCCGAGCGGCACGGTCTTGAAGACCGTATTGAGGAATGGCACATACAGCACCAGCAAGATCAGGATCAAGGATGCGCCAACAGCGTAGTTCATATATTTATTGCCAAACAAGCCGATTTTTAGAATCGGGTAGTATTCGGAGCGAGCCGTGTAAGCCCGCAGCAGTTCTGAGACGGATAGGGTTATGAATGCCATGGTCTGCGCATAAGCCTCATTGTGTCCCAATCCAATGAAGTAAGCTCCCAGTGTGGCAGCCGTAATAAACACTGCCTGTAAGGCCACCCCCAGCTGCATATTCTTATTGATGATGGGTTCATCATGCGGGCGCGGCCTTTGCTGCATAATATCCGGATCGCCCTTTTCGGTTCCCAGTGCCAGGGCTGGCGCTCCATCCGTCACCAGATTCAGCCACAGGAGCTGGATTGCTTGCAAGGGCGACCCCTTGCCCAGGATGGTTGGAATGAAGATGACCAGAATTTCCGCCATGTTGCAGGAAATCAGGTAATAAACAAATTTCCGGATGTTGCTGTAAATGATGCGTCCCTGCTCCACCGCAGACACGATGCTGGCGTAGTTGTCATCTGTTAACACCATATCGGCGGTTTCCTTAGCCACATCCGTTCCGGTGATTCCCATGGCGACACCGATATTGGCCAGTTTAATGGCCGGTGCGTCATTCACCCCATCGCCCGTCATGGCTACCACCTGGTTGTCTGCCTGCAGCGCACTGACAATGCGCATCTTATGCTCCGGGGAAACTCGTGCAAATACACTGACATGCTTGACCTCATGCTCCAGTTGAGCATCAGTCATCTCGTCCAGTTGACTCCCGGTTAGCGCATGACCGCCCGGCTCCAACAGGGTAATCTTCTCGGCAATGGCGCAGGCAGTATTGGGGTAATCTCCGGTAATCATAATCGTGCGGATACCGGCTTCGCGCGCTTCCTGTAAAGCCGGTGCTACCTCCGGGCGGGCCGGATCGATCATTCCTACCAACCCGACAAATACCAACTCCTTCTCGAGTGTAGCTTCGGTATCCTCGCTGGGGCGGCAGTCCATTGTACGGTATGCCAACCCAAGCACGCGCAATGCTTCTCCGGTCATAGAATCGTTGGCGGTTAGAATTTCAGCCCGTTTTGTACCGGTCAATACAACCGGCTCAGAACTATCCATGGGGTGGTAATAGGCACAGAGATTCAAAACAACATCCGGCGCGCCCTTCACGGCGACGATGCACATTTCGCAAGGACCGCTTTTGAAAGGAGAGACAACGCCCTTCTTTTCCTGCACCACCTTGTGTACCGTCACCATACGTTTGCGCGTCGAATCAAACGGAATTTCTCCATCGCGCGGGTAATCCATGTTCAGGTGATGCGGCAGTGCACCAGCCTTAGCAGCTGCCACAAGGATCGATCCCTCCGTTGGGTCTCCAATCATCCGCACGAAATTTCCCTTGTCATCGTATTCAAGCTCGGCATCGTTATTGAGCACGCCGATTGCCAGCGTAGTCATCACACCCGGGTAATCAGTCGGGGCAACTTTTTTCCCGTTAAGCATGAAATCGCCTTCGGGTAGGTAGCCGGTGCCGCTGATATCAACAAATTGGCCATCCGTCCACAGGCGGGTGACAGTCATCTCGTTTTGGGTCAATGTTCCAGTTTTATCCGAGCAGATTACGGTGGCAGAACCGAGCGTCTCCACCGAAGCCAGGTGCCGTATGAGCGCATGCCGCCGAACCATCTCGCGCATCCCCAGCGCCAGGCTGATGGTTACAATAGCCGGCAGACCTTCGGGCACAGCCGCAATCGCCAGGCTGACTGCCACCATGAACATTTCCAGCGGGTCCCCGCCGCGAATCCAGCCCACCGCAAAAACCAGCGCGCAAATTGCCAGACAGGCCCAGCCCAGGGTTTTCCCAAGCTGTTCCAGTTTACGCTGCAAAGGTGTTTCTTCGGCTTCTACCGACTGGAGCATGGTGGCGATCATACCCAATTGGGTGAACATACCCGTGCTGACCACGACCCCCTTACCTCGTCCGTAGGTTACAGTGGTGCCCATGAAAGCTGAATTTTTTCGATCGCCCAATCCTGAATCAATCGGCAGAATATCCGACGCATTCTTCTGCACCGGAACCGATTCTCCTGTTAAAGCCGCTTCATCCACCCTCATATTAACCGCTTCCAGCAAGCGCACATCCGCGGGGATGAAATTCCCCGCCTCCAGGAACACCACATCCCCGGGCACCAGCTTGTACGCCGGCATCATCTGCTTATGCCCATCCCGCAGCACTTGCGCCTCCGGTGCAGCCAGCTTTTTCAAGGCTGCCAGCGCTTCCTCGGCCCGGCTTTCTTGAATGACTCCCAGGACTGTGTTTAAAATTACTATAGCAATGATGGCCGAAGCATCCACCCACTCTCCCAGGACGGCGGAGATAATGGATGCACCGATCAGAAGGAGCACCACGAAGCTTTTTAGCTGCGCCAGGACCATCATGATGAAAGTCGATCGGGGTGCTTCCACCAGTTGATTCGGCCCATGTTTGATCAGACGGGCTTCCGCCTCCTGACTGGTCAAGCCAAACGTATGGGTCGTGATCAACCGTTCCATGACATCGTTGTTTGTCAGGGAGTGCCAGGATAGACTGATATCTTGCTTTTCAAATTGCGGTTGAACATTTTTACGGTTGGGCATGGTGCCTCCTGAACACAGGCTTAGAGAAGCTGGTAAAAACCTCTGGAAAACTTACTCCAATTGCAGCGCTGCGCTGCGTCCGTTGTGGCTGCCTGAAATCCAAAACGTAAAGGGCAGCGTGATGCAAGCCAGGGCGATGATGACAAAAAACGAATTGTAAAAACCGTTCAGGCTGTCCTGTGCATGCGATTCAAATAGGATCCCGAACACGGTCGAACCTAGAGACGCGCTTATAAATCGAATCATATGGAAAAATCCGGTTGCGGCACCGGATATTTCTTTGGGTGATGCCTGAATTACCGCAACCGTTGATCCGGATTGAATACAACCAAAACCGGTGCCAAACACAACCAGACACAGAATTAATAACACCCAATTCCAGAAACCTAATTGGTCCGACCGGAACAGGATCATCAAGAGCGCGCCGGTTCCGATCAATACCGTGCCTGCCTGGCAAATCCATTTACTGGACCACCTGTCGGTTAATCTGCCGGCAAACGGGCTGGTGATCGCCATCATCATCGTCATTGACATCACAATAAGACCTGCAATCTGATTTTCAACACGATGAATATCGATCAGGAACACCGGCAAAGAGACCAACATCCCAAACTGGGTGAATGCCTGCAAAGAAATCGGCAGGATGGATGAAATGTAGTTTTTCCTTTTGAACAGGGCAAGGTTAATAAACGGATTTTCAGCTCTCCGTTCCCGCCACAGCAAGACAACAAAGGAGACCAAAGCCACACCTGCCAGTATTACCGCAGCCGGGGATTGGATCCCGTAATCGGCTGCCTGAGATATTGCCATCATGCCTGCAAACACAAAAACAGTCATGGCACTTGCGCCCAGCCAGTCGAATTGGCGCTGGGGAAGCCGCTCATCCCGCGGGTAAACTTTTATTGCCAGGATAATACTTGCAATAGAAAGGGGCAGGTTGATCCAGAAAATTGCCTGCCAGGAAAAATGGTTGAGGAGCAGGCCGCCAATCGTTGGACCCAATGCATGCCCTAAACTGTTCACCAGCGCCCAATAGCCGGTCGCTTTGCCTTGAATATCCACCGGAAAATGATGCGCAATCACCCCCATAATTGTGGGCAGCACCGTCGCGACCCCCACACCGATTGCGACCCTGGCGATTAGAAATACCGTATAGTTGGGAGCATAAATACACGCGAGCGAGCTGACCGTAACCAGCGCCATGCCACCCACAAACAATCTCAAGAAACCTATCGAACGGCTTAAACTGCCAAAAACAGGGATCAGGACCGAAAAAGTTAATGTATAAAGCGTGATCGACCAGACAGCCTGTGAAAGAGGAATGGAATAGTAATCCATCAAGGTTGGCAGTGCGATCGAAACAATGCTGTTGCCCATGGTACCGACCAGAGTACCAATGAGCAATGCTGAAAGCATTAACCACAACCTGTTTTCCTTCAAAGTCGATGTCTGCATGATCGAAGGTTTACTTCCAATGAAACGGATGGATGATCCTGCCATAAATATTTACGGATTATTCAATCGGGTGAAAAGATCGTCACTGCCTGTATCACGACAGGCATCCTGTCCCAGTCAGGTGAATGTTTTAACATTTGAATCTGCCTTAATAATGGCGCCGCAGCCCTGACACACGAAATCACCTTCTTCAGATTGGATAACCTTGGCTCCCTGTCTGCATTCATGACAATTTATTATGACATTTATTTTCCGTTGTCTATCAGCAAAATTGACCAAATTTTTTCGCAGCGTTTCAAATAAATCAACCATTCAGCCTGCCCTGGTCCTTTGAATGCCAAGGCGCTCCAAGTGAAAATGACCTGAAGCGCCTTATGCATTCCAAAATCCAGTGGCGAGTTACATCAATATAATCGCCAGGATAGTTGCTGCAACCACACCGCTGATGCAGGGCCAGAAATTCTTGCGGGCCAGGTCCATAGCGGGCACACCGGTGATGGCAGAGACCGGGAGCAGCGCCCACGGAACGATGGTCCCGCCGCCGATCCAGATCATTGAGATCTGGCCGAGGGCAGCCAGGTAAGCGGTCTTGAGGCCAAGAGCCGAGCTCCAGGACTGAGCCAGGGCACCCATCAGGGGCAGATCATTGAAGCCTGAGCCATCCAGCCCGGTAATACCAGCCAGGAAGGTGTGCAAGAACGCCACCACCACTTTGTTGACCGGGATAACGGATGCGAGGTTCTTGATGATATCCAGGATCAGGGGTGCACCCTTATCGCCAAGAATTGCCTGGGCGTGATCGGGAACGCCAACCAGATAGAAACCTGCCACCAGGAAGACCGGGGAGAAGACTTTCATACCGAATTGGAAGCCCTCACGCACATGGTCGGTGATGCGTTCCATGCCTTCCGAGAAATTGCCCTTGCAGTCCACCATGCAGAAGACTGCCAGCAAAATCAGAGAGATGCCGCCCAGCACTGCAGTTGCATCACCGCCGCGGATTTCCAGGACGATGAAAAGGGTTACCGCAATCAGGAAACACAGCGGAACCACCCAGGAGGCAACTTTGGCTGTCCGGCAGTATTCAACTTTGGCATCGGACTGTTCTTTGAACTTGATGTATTCCGTTTCGCTTTCAGTGTTGTTCTTGATATCCTTGCGGACAACAAAGAACCAGGCCACCAGCAGGGCAACCACGGAGGCGACGATATCCAGCGGCAGAGAAGCCGCCACGATATCGCCTACGGGGACGCCGGCGGCTTCAGCCGTCAACTTCGGAGCAGCCTGAATGACAAAGTCGCCCGACAGGCCCATCCCATGTCCAAACAGGTTCATGGCCTGAGCGGTTGAAATGGCCGGCAAACCGACGGCACGCGCTGCCGGGAAGAGCACTGAACCAACCAGGGCGGTTGCCGGAGACGGCCAGATAAACAGGGCAAAGATCAGCATGACGATGCCGACGACAAAGAAGGCGACGCGGGGACCTCGCATCAACTTCTTGAACGGCGTAACCATCAACTGCAGGGCGCCAATCTTCTCCATACCTTTCGCCAGAGCAACCACCACGGAGATGATGAATACCACGTCCAGCAGCACGATGCCCGCCCGAACCATGCCGTTGAAAATGGTTTGCAGACCACCGATCGGGGTGCCAAGCGTTACCCACCCAATGATGAACAACCCGATGATGGCAATGATCGATGTATCCCGCTTCATCGCCAGGAATGCAAAGATCAAGATGACAAATGCAGCATAGATCCAATGCGCTGCAGTTAATACGGGAATTGCTTCTTCCATTACTCCCTCCCAAAGATGACGATTCTGGATAGTGTTACTTACAACATGCAAGGTGAAAATCCAGCAAATTCTCTATGGTGGTTCAATTGCCTCCTTTAGAACGAGTCTGGACCCGCATTAAATCAATGATTTTGAGAAGAAATCCGTCATCCCGGCATCCTCAACTCGCTTCTGAATTGCAGGAATATCGGTAGAATACAGACCAATCTTTTCCATCCGTTTGAAGTACTGCGCCCCGGAGAAGGTGTACTTGATACCCATCCCCGCCTCGGTCTCCATCTCCTCCCGCACATACTTGATCGCGTCACCAATGGCAGTACTGGTGGGGATGCAAGCCAGAGGTTTGCCAAGGGCGAAGCGCACTGCGTTATGACCGGCCAGCGTACCGGTGACAATCGCCTCGGTGTGCCCAACCAGCAAGCCAGCCTTTTCGCCTGCGCAGAACAGGTTCTCCATACCAACCACCTGCAGTTCATCGGTGCGCGGCGAGAGGGCTAAATAGCGCATCGAATTGCCCTTACCGCCAGAATAGGGATCTTCATATCGCGCATTTTCCATACCCGGGATCTGACGCAATTCTTCCAACGGGAAGAACGGGGTCATCAATTTGACATGCCCGGTGTCCAGCAAAACCACATTCTCGGCAAACTCGGGCAAAGCATACTGCTGACAGGCTTTTGCGGCCAATTTTTCAGTGTGAACCAGATCTTTTGGAATCGGCACGACTGCCACACCCGTTTCATGCAGCATCGCAGCGATTTCGGGAGAAACCGAATCAAAGTGCAGCTTGCAGGAACCGGACATGGCACCGAAAGAACCATCCGGTTTGCGCCCGATTTTTTCCGGGATGCCTGCCTTTCCAGCGATACTCACACGGCCGCCGAAACTCGGGCAGCGCAGTGCGCACATGGCGCAGCCGTTTCCGTAGCGCAGGCAGTTCCCCTGCGGACCAGCGGTACCGGTTGTCTCCACGAATACATCGCCCTCTTCATCCTCGCCGCCATCAACGACGATTGCGCGGATGACACCGCAGGACGTGACCACGTTGGTACCCCGGTGCTGCATTTTGAGCGTGATTCCTTTGGAAAGCAGGTAGCGCTTTACCGTAGGCTCCATCAAACTGACGTCATACAGGCTGGCATGTTTGTGACCCGGAAATTCGATGTTCTTATGCCGGGATACCGAGTCCATTAAGTGGAAAAGATCGCCGGAACCCATCGCGATCGCCTCTTCTGCTGCAGTAAAACGGCCATTGTTGCGGAAAATTCCGCCTACCAGACCGGTGCCCAGCAAACAATCGGTCCGTTCCAAAACCACAACATCTGCACCGGCAGCCCTGGCGGAAAGCGCAGCAGCACAACCAGCCCAGCCACCGCCTATAACTACGACTTTTGGCATTTCTCCTCCATAGGGAATAGGATTGAGGGGATTTAAAGCGGCACTATTAAATTGTCAAGTAAAGGGGGATTGTGGACGTAATGGCACAACATATAGATATGTTATATGTTATACAATATATAATATAATTATCAATAGAGTTTGTCAACAGGGAAAAGGGACATTAGTCAGTGGCAGCCAGCCCCCATTGACCTAAATGAATTGCAGATTTATCTTACGAAGCCGCACTATTGACAGGCTTGCCAGTAAAAATTTTCCCTGGCTAGACCTTCAAGCCATTGTGCAGTTGTTTCTCAAGTTCTTCAAAATTTTGCGTGTACAAATCTTCCATGGCACTTTGCAGATGGACCCGCATTGCCTTTTCAGCTTTCTCGGCGTCGCGGGCGCGGAGCGCTTCCAGAATTGCACGGTGTTCCGGCACCGATTTAATAAAGCGCTGTCCCTGAGAAATCGACAGCAGCCGATAGCGTTTGAGGTGATCATCCAGCACATGCAGCATATCGCTTAACCGGTAATTGGAGCAGCGCGCAATGATGATATTGTGAAACTCGCTGTTAATCTCTGAAACCAGCCTGACCTCGTGCCGTTTGAGGGCGACTTCGTGGCGTTCGATTAACTTTTGCAGCGCATCGAAATCCTCCTCAACCAGTGCTTCAGCAGCCAGGCGAATCGCCAGTCCCTCCAGGACAATTCGGATCTGGTAAATCTCCATCATGTCCTGATTGTTAATGTCCGAAACATAAGTCCCCTTGTAAGCCAAACGCACAACCAGGCCTTCCTTCTCAAGCCGCATGAGTGCGTCGCGGACCGGGGTCTTACTGATTCCAAGCTGCGATGCCAATTCGCCTTCGATCAGTGCCTGGTTTGGCAGGAATTGAAAGGTCAAAATGGCTTCTTTGATCTGGTCGTAAGCCAGCTTATCAAGCGATGGTGATTCAGTGAGGGGCGTCAGTCCAGGCATTTATCCTCCGCGTGGTTCAATGCATTTGCTAATCACTCAAATTTTATCAACAAACTTGGTTTAATGATATACGATATACAGTGCAAATTATACAACCCATTGATTAACCCCCGCATATGTTATAATATATATTATATAACTTTCTTTTCCCTTTTCAATTGCCAGAATTAAATAAACAAGGGGCAGACTATGAAATCCCGCTTTACAACTGTGGATGCCAATGAGGCTACCGCCAATGCTGCTTATCGCCTGAATGAGGTGATTGCAATTTATCCAATTACGCCTTCTTCGGGTATGGGGGAACTTTCAGACGAATGGGCCGCAGCCGGCAGACCCAATCTGTGGGGTACGGTGCCGCTGGTGGCTGAAATGCAATCTGAAGGCGGGGCAGCCGGCGCCGTACACGGCTCGCTGCAAGCCGGTGCACTGACGACGACCTTCACTGCCTCGCAGGGACTGCTCCTGATGATCCCTAATATGTTCAAAATTGCGGGCGAGCTTACCTCGACCGTTTTTCATGTGTCTGCCCGCGCTTTATCCTATCAAGCCATCTCCATCTACGGAGACCACTCGGACGTGATGGCTACCCGCGGTACCGGCTTTGCGCTGATGCCCTCCTGCTCAGTGCAGGAAGCGCACGACATGGCTGTTGTTGCCCAGGCAGCTACCCTTGCAGCGCGTGTACCTTTCTTACATTTCTTTGACGGTTTCCGCACCTCGCACGAGGTAAACAAGATTGAACTGCTCACGGACGATCAGCTATCTAAAATGATCGATGTTGACCTGGTGCGGGCACATCGTCAGCGCGGACTTAATCCGGAAAAACCGTTTATCCGCGGATCGCTGCAAAATTGGGACGTGTATTTCCAGGGTCGCGAAGTGGTCAATCCATACTACCTGGCCTGCCCTGACATTGTCGAGGACGCAATGGTGAAATTGGCGCAGTTAACCGGGCGCGATTATCACCTGTTTGACTATGCCGGTGCACCTGACGCCGAACGTGTGGTAGTTATGATGGGTTCTGGAGCTCATACGGCCTCTGAGACTGCATTGTACCTGGCAAGTAAAGGGGATAAAGTCGGCGTGGTAACTGTACGCCTGTTCCGCCCGTTCTCATCCAGGCATCTCATGCAAGCGCTGCCTGCCACAGTCAAATCGGTTGCGGTTCTCGACCGCACCAAGGAAGCCGGATCCATGGGCGAGCCGCTCTACCTGGATGTACTGGCAGGCATTAACGAAGGCATGACAACCGGGATTGCCCGCTTCAAGACCGCTCCCAGAGTGATCGGCGGACGATACGGCTTAGCTTCCAAAGAATTCTCGCCCGGCATGGCAAAAGCCGTCTTCGATGAACTAGGGAAGGATGCACCTAAAAACCATTTCACGGTGGGCATCGATGACGACGTCACACACACCAGCCTGAATTATGACCCGACTTATGCCATCCTCCCTGAGGATACAGCCGAATGTGTTTTCTTCGGGTTGGGTTCGGATGGTACGGTCGGTGCCAACAAAAATTCCATTAAGATTATCGGTGAAGATACCGATAACTATGCGCAAGGGTATTTTGTGTACGACTCCAAAAAATCCGGCTCAGTGACCATCTCGCACCTGCGGTTCGGTCCGAGCCCGATCCGCGCGCCGTACCTGATCGGTGAAGGCCGCGCCTCGTTTGTTGCCTGCCACCAGTTCTCATTCCTGGAACGGATGGATATCCTCAAATTCGCCCGCGATGGCGGTGTTTTCCTGGTCAACAGCCAGCATGGTCCTGATGAAGTCTGGGATAACCTGCCGGTAGAAGTGCAGCAATCCATATTGGACAAGCATCTCAGCCTGTATGTCATTGACGCGCACGAGGTCGCCAAAAAAGCAGGGATGGGCGGACGGGTGAACACCATTATGCAAACCTGCTTCTTTGCCATCAGCGGCATCCTGCCGCGCGCTGAGGCAATTGCCCAAATAAAGAAATCCATTCAGAAGACCTACGGCAAGCGCGGTGAAACAGTCGTTCAGCATAACTTCAAGGCGGTTGATGAAACGCTGGCGAATTTACACCTTGTCAAACTGCCAGAGCTGGCGACCAGCAAGCTGGTCGTTCGGCCTGGTATGCCGGATAATGCACCTGAATACGTGCGCAGGGTTGTGGACCGGCTGCTTGTTTTCGATGGCGACAGCCTGCCCGTTTCAGCCCTTTCGCAGGACGGCACTTATCCCTCCGGCACCGCAAAATGGGAGAAACGCAATATCGCCTTCGAAATTCCTGCCTGGAAACCGGAATTGTGCATCCAATGCGGCAAGTGTGTGCTGGTTTGTCCGCATGCAGCCATCCGCATGAAAGTCTATGACCCGGCACTCATTCAGGGGGCACCTGCGGCCTTCAAACATATGCCCTCCAAATTTCCTGAACTGCCCAACACGTTCTTCAGCCTGCAGGTAGCGCCGGAAGATTGCACAGGCTGTTCGTTATGTGTTTCAGCTTGCCCGGCGAAAGATAAGACCGACAGCAGCATGAAAGCCATCAATATGACCCCCCAGCCCGCGGTTCGCGAGCAGGAAAAGGAAAACTGGGAGTTCTTCCTGGAGCTGCCAAACGTGGGACGCGAACAATTGGCACTGAGCAGCATTAAAAATTCCCAGCTTCTCGAACCGCTCTTTGAGTTCTCGGGAGCCTGTGCCGGCTGCGGGGAGACCCCTTACGTAAAATTGGTCTCCCAGCTGTTTGGCGATCGCGCCATAATTGCCAACGCTACCGGCTGTTCATCAGTGTACGGCGGCAGCCTGCCAACCACCCCCTGGACGCATAACAAAGACGGGCGAGGACCGGCATGGTCGAATAGCTTATTCGAAGATAATGCCGAGTTCGGTATGGGAATGCGGCTGGCGTCTGACAAGAAACATGAATATGCTTGCGAGCTGGTAAAACAGCTTGCGGAGGAGATAGGAACTGAGTTGGCTGAAGGCCTGATTACAGCCAACCAGAAAGGTGAGGAAGGCATCCGCCAACAGCGCAGCCGCGTGGCAGTTCTCAAATCGGCACTCGCAGCCAGCAACAATCCGGCAGCCAGCCAGCTAATGAGCGTTGCGGACGACCTGATCTACAAGAGTGTTTGGATCATCGGCGGTGACGGATGGGCTTACGATATCGGTTACGGCGGTTTGGATCACGTTTTGGCGAGCGGCCGCAATGTCAACGTCCTGGTATTGGACACCGAGGTATACTCCAACACCGGCGGACAGGCTTCAAAAGCCACCCCGCGGGCTGCGGTTGCAAAGTTCGCAGCTAACGGCAAGGGATTGGCCAAGAAGGATCTGGGCTTGATTGCCATGTCTTACGGCAACATTTACGTTGCGCGCGTGGCGATGGGCTATTCTGATTTACAGACACTCAAAGCGTTCAGCGAAGCTGAGGCTTATGACGGTCCATCCCTGATCATTGCATACAGCCATTGCATTAACCACGGTATCGCCATGGAGAAAGGCCTAGAACAGCAGAAGCTGGCTGTCCAATCGGGTGCCTGGTCGTTGTACCGCTACAACCCGGCATTGGCCCAGCAGGAGAAGAATCCGCTTACAATCGACTCCAGAGCGCCATCCATCCCGGTATCGGAATATGCCTACAACGAGACACGCTACCGCATGCTGGTCAATGTGGATGAGGTGCGTGCTGAAAAATTGATCGGTGAAGCTGAAGAAGATGCCAAAATACGCTGGGAGAGACTGCAAAAATTGGCGGAAATCGAAGAAAGCCTACGGTCTCGCGAATAAACTGCATTTGTATACCTCCCATAAACAGTCCTGAAAACCTTTGAGGCCTGGATGAAAAATCTCGAGAGATTGGTTACATATTTAGCGATGACGGGTGTTTTCTTTGCCGCGTTGTATGCTCTTTTTCCAGGTTTTACAGACAGGCTGATCACCACGTATGGTCCCTATTTCGGGCCGGTAATCGTGGCAGGGATTTTAGTACTGGTCTTCCTAAAGCGAAAGAAAACCACGTAGCCGACAAGGATTACCAGACTGCTGCCCCAGTTTTTTGATTCAGGCACATAATTATTAACCTCCGGTGAGGCTGTTTGCAGTACCCACATTCCGGAGGGATGGCTGTCCAATCCTTCTATACCCGGGGATTATTCAGGCTGAATGGCTGCTCCTGGTCATTGAACGGGTTGTAAGATACAGTGAGATCCTATTCGCAGCGACAGCCATACCGGCTGCGAGCAGATAGGTCCACAGGCTGTTAAATGGCAGCAGCAGGCTGCCGATAATCATGTAGAAACCAGCAATCCCAAACGAACCCAGGATACTGCCGCGTAACAATTGACGGGCCGCCTGGCGACCCTGCTGGGCATGCGTGAAAGCCGCCAAGACCAGACCGAAGACCGGAAAAGCCGAGAAGATACCGCTCAACTGCGGTCCAAGAGTCTTCGATGCGCTGGTGAGCACCGCCACAAAAATCATTGCAGCCAGCATACGGGCAGGTAAATCCCACCACGGATAATTTCGGTTTGTGTTCGTGATTTTCTGAACTGGAATCGACCATGCCAGCAAAAGAACGACCCCGAGCAGAATAATCAGCGCAGGCAGCAAGGATAATCCGACGGAATTCCACAGGGCTGCTGCTCCAAAGAAAATACCGAGTGAAAGCATAGTACAGATCCACCAGGGAAAGCGCTGCGCCGCCAGGATGTAAGCAATTGCAAACAGGCATACCGAAGTCTGCCCGCCAATTGTTCCTGCTGCAGCCTGCGAAGCAAAGGGCAGCCCATTTTGTAAGGCCAGGATGATGGAGATAGGGGCTGAAATAAAGGGGAACCCGGTGAACCAACCGCTGGCGGCTGGTCCCCAACGGCGCCCAATCAATGTGGCAGCCGCAATCAGAATAGGCGACAGGAACAACTTTAACACGAGGATGAGAGTTGAACTGCCGATCATTGGCTTTCCGTGAGGGTAATTATGGGTTTGGATGTGGTGCTATTAGCAAATTGAGAATATTGTAGCAAAGACGATAAGGATGGTTGCGGATCAAGATGGACTAATTTTTTAACATTTGTGGTCAAGCGTTTGCCAATTATGTTACAATAAGATACTTGAATTCAAACGATGGATTTGTTACACAACAGGTATTATCCAGGTCAAAAAACGACGCAAGTAAACCGTACGTTGATTGTTCAAAGATAGCAGCCTTCAAGCCCCACGGCAGTTGAAACAAATAGCTCCAGTTGAATTGAGTAAGTCCTCTCGCAAAATTTATACACATTTTGGCTGGCGAGAGCAGCAGGAAAACCGCAAGCGTGCCGAGCAGTGCAGTCTTGGTAGGTATTGGTGTATTCCCGCTCATATTCAGAATGGAGGTGGAGACAATGGCAGAGAAAAGTGTAATCCGACTGCAAAACATCGACCACGCCGACATCTGGTACTGTGAAGCCGGCAGTAAAAGGTTGTTCATCGGTCTGGTAAAATCCGGCGATAATCAGGCAATCGTGCGTGTGGTGGCAGAGACATTCGATGAAGCCTGGACCAAGATGGCCGAATCGGGCGATGTTCTCATCGCTGAACCGATGCGAGAAATTATCAGCGATTTCGTCGTTGATGCACGCGGCGATGGACCTATTCTGTAGGAAAAACAGCAGCAGCAGAGCCTGCCAGTCGGCAGGCTCTTTTTTTTATTTGCGATAGCGACAGGATAAACCCGGCTATCGAATATGCTTCAAAATCGACCATAGCCCGCGGATTGTTTTGCCATTGGCGGCGTCAACAATGCCGTGTGCAAGGGAAACGGGCATCGCCCCCTTACTTAAAGCAATCAAGCTCTTGAGCGGCGTGGTTTTTATGCCTTCGATCATCATTCTCAGCCGCGGATCGCCTGGTGGGGGATTATCAAGAATTCCGGCGACCCTTTTTTCCAGGGAGCGCAGCACCATGCGTACAATGAGGCTGGACTGCATTTGCTCAAGCGTCGAGGACATGCTGTACTCTCCCTTGCGCGCCGGTTCAGGCTCGATCACCTTCTTTCCAAGCACAATCTCAAAGTCAGACCGCGAAACCTCGCCGACAGGATTACGGTACCAAACGGGCACAGCCGAAAGTTCTGGAATTTGCTTCACACCATGGACGTGCAGGGTTTGGCTCAAACGGATATCGCGGCTGGAAGCCCCGATGCTGACCTGGTACTCCGCATCCGGCACGACCCAGGCATGTTCAGACGGAATATAACAGGCGAAGGCACGTTGATTAAGCGCAAAGGTAAGCTTTTTTTCCTCGCCGGGCTTGAGGTGGACTTTAGCAAAATCCCTCAGCTCGCGTACCGGCCGGAATATACCGGTTGTCAGGTCGCTGACGTACACCTGAACGATCTCGGATCCAGCTTGGCTGCCCGTATTTTTGACCCGCATCGAAATGGTTAATTCATCCTCAGGAGTTAGGTTGGATTTTGATAAAGTCAGATCGCGGTACTCGAAAGTGGTGTAAGACAGACCGTGTCCAAATGGCAGCAGCACTTCTTTGCCAGCTTTGTCATAGTAACGATAGCCGACATAGATACTCTCCCGATATTCAACCAGGTCGCCTTGCTTGCCGTATGTGTCTGCCGAAGGCACATCAGCGTAACCTAGCGGATAACTGGCTGCCAGCTTACCGCTGGGGTTCACTTTTCCGGTCAATAAATCAACGGCCGCAAGCCCTCCTGCCTGACCGGCAAGCAGCATGGTTAAAACCGCTTTAACCTCGCCCAGCCAGGGCATTTCGATTGGAGCCCCACCTGCCAGAACAACCACCGTATTTGGCTGCACGGCTGTCACACGGCGGATTAATTCATTATGGTTCGCCGGTAACTGCATGTCGCTGCGGTCATATCCCTCCGACTCATAATCCTCGGTCAAACCGGCAAATATAATCGCGACGTCGCAGCCAGCGGCACCCACGACCGCCTCATTTGCAAGCTCAGCCCGATCTATACCGGCAATCTCGTATCCCGGATAGTACACAAAATCGAGTCCCTGTTCTTTGAAACCGTCCAACGCGCTCGAAAGGCGGGTCGGGTTCACGCGTGAGCTGCCCGTCCCCTGGTAGCGTGGATGCTCTGCCAGAGCCCCAATCACAGCGATCCTTTGTCCAGTTTTCAGTGGAAGCAATTTATCTTCATTCTTAAGCAGGACGCCTGAAGCCGCTGCAATCTTGCGCGCCAACTGGTGGTGTGCGCCTTCATCAATGGCCGATTCCGGCTGCAGCCGTTTTGCGGCGGTCAACACCAGCTCCAGCAGCCGGTCGACACAATCATCGAGCAAACTCTCTGCCAGCGCTCCATTTTTTACCGCAAGAATGACATCTTTATCATAGTAACCAAGCCCACCTGGCATTTCCAAATCAAGACCTGCTTCAAAGGCCTTAACCCGGTCGTTCATTGCACCCCAGTCGGTTACAACCACCCCTTCGAACCCCCACTCATCCCGCAGGATATCGCGCAGGAGGTAATTGTTGTCGCTGCAGTAAGTGCCATTGAGCTTGTTGTAAGCACACATGACTGTGGCGGGTCTGGCAGCCTTGATGGCTTTTTCAAACGCCGGCAGATAAATCTCACGCAGAGCCCGTTCGTCGATCAGACTGTCAGAGGTCATGCGCAGATTTTCCTGGCTGTTGCCCGCGTAATGTTTGAGTGAGACCCCGACTCCCCGGCTCTGCACGCCTTCGATCCAACTTGCAGCCAGTTCACCAGCCAGGGTCGGATCTTCTGAAAAATATTCGAAGTTCCGCCCGCACAACGGATTGCGCTGGATATTAACACCCGGACCGAGAATAATGGAAATTCCTGCTGCCAGGGCTTCATTTCCCAGCGCCTGCCCCATTTCACACAGCAATTCCCGGTCCCACGAACAAGCGGTCAGGCTGGCGGTCGGAAAACAGGTCGCTGGATGGCTTATTTCGGCGTCAAAGGTGTCGTTCTTGGCAACCAGGTTTCGCAGTCCGTGAGGTCCGTCGGTCATGCGAACAGCCGGTATGCCAAGATGGGGAAATTCTTTCGTCATCCACCAACTGGCACCGGAGCAGAATGCTGCTTTCTCTTCCAGGGTCATCCTGGCAATAATGTCTTCATGCTTCATTGTAAAATCCTCGGAGTGTAGTTACGATGCTTCCTTGAACTAAACCGGTTGCCCTTGAAAATCCAGTTTTGGTAGGGTCGGTCCAATATTTTCATCGCAATCATGAGCAAATCAGGGAAAAGGGCAGAACCTCAAGGCATTCAGATAGACTTTTTGGAATTCCGGATAAAGGGTTAACTCGACATATTCAGCCCGGTGAGCAAAGGCTGCAGCCTGGTCGCGCACAACCTCTGAAAGCAGCATGTGGCGCGCTCCGCTTCCAGCGGCGTTGCCGACCTGGGAAAAACGCTCCAGCGGAAGTTTTGGGAGCATACCGATCGAAATGACACTTTCCAGATCAAGGTAAGTCCCGAATGCTCCCGCGATGATGATCCGATCGATTTGCTGGGGTGTGATTTCTGCAGTGTTCAACAGGATCTTCAGCCCGCTTTGAATCGCGGCTTTTGCCAGCAAAATTTCATTCACATCTCTGCGCGTGATGACAATATCGCGGTTGACACCCGACCTCTCAGCTGGAACCAGTACATATTCCTGGCGTTTTCCCTCGCCGCGTACGTTGAGGCGGGATGGATCGAAGTTACCGCGGTCGTTAAGGATTTCATTCCGTCTTAACTCAGCCACCGAGTCCAGAATGCCCGAGCCGCAAATGCCAACCGGTGCTTTCCCGCTAATAGTCTGGAACAGAACCCGGTCGCCTTCAATTTTGATGCGCTCGATGGCCCCGTCGGCGGCACGCATGCCTTCCTGGATGTGGGCTCCTTCAAAAGCTGGTCCGGAAGCACAGGAACAGGTATAAATATGCCCCTTGTGGGTCAATGAAATCTCGGTATTGGTTCCAATATCAATTGCAATGACCGTATCGTCAGCAGCCCAGGCCCGGGTAGCAGCCATCATTGCGACATGGTCCCCCCCAACATAGCCCGCAATGTTGCGTGGGGTGAAGACCCTGGCACGAGTTGAAGCCGACAGCCCCAGAGCAGCTGCGTCAATGACCATCGCATCAACCACAGCTGGTGAGTAGGGGGATAGGCCCAGTTGGCGGACGGGCAGTCCGGCAAACAGATGATGCATAGCGGTATTTCCAACCACAACGATTTCAATAATCTGCTGCTGCGTCGTCCCAACTTCAGCGCACATTGTCTTGCTCAGGTTGTTGAGCGTGTCAACCACCAGTTTTTGCAGGAGGTTCCGCCCATTTTCATGTTCCATGCAGTACAAAATGCGGCTGATCACATCTTCGCCATAACTTATTTGAGGGTTCATAGCCGAGGATTTTGCCGCGACGTTTCCGCTAATCAAATCGACGAGGTAGGCTGCAATCTTGGTGGTGCCCAGGTCGACAGCCAGCCCAAAAATCGGCTGCCCTGAGGGAACCCAATCGACCAGCTGCCCATCCTTCCATATCAGCCGGACACACCCGCCGCTAGCCGCCAGAAACTCCAGAAATTCGGTTGCCCGCTCAGGAAACAGCGAGCTGGCTGACAATTCATCCAATACTGCATCTTCAACAGAAAACGAAAAATCTTCAGTGAGATGATCAGCCTGGCTCTCGACCTGCAGGCGCTGAGGGGTGGTCAGTGATTCCGGCGGGATAAAAACCTTTAGGGATTGTTGAATCCTTGTTTGACAGGCAAGGCGCCAACCGGCTTCCAATTGGTCGGCAGCCAGGAATTCCTCATCCACGAGACCGGGGGAAGACGGAAACTCATTTTGGATCTGAACCTGACACTTCCCGCACGTGCCCGTCCCGCTGCAGACCGCGGTCAACTCGATCCCTGCTTTGCGTGCAGCATCCAGCAGCGTCATCCCCGCCTCGGCAGCCACCCGCTTGCCGAGTGGTTCAAATTCTATTCGGTAATGAGCGCGCTCTGCCATGCTATCGAGCCCTTTCTTCACGATCCGAAAAATTTATTGTCCGGTCCATCAACCGTCAAAGCGGTGCGTAGGCTGCGGGAAGCCAGGCGTAAACGCCTCTGCACGCAAAATCTCGAACCGCGCAAGAGTTTTGTTGGTGCAGGTGTCTAAAACTCCTTGCACCAACGTCTGCAGTTCCTCAGGCGCCATCTCCGCCCGGGCATTGATCAGCATTCGGCATTGGCTGCCATCCATAGACTTCAGACCCGCCTGCCAGCTGCCATCCGTAAGGGTGGTGATGCTGACCTTCACACCCGTGTTCGGTGTACCGATGAAGAATTTCAGGTGACCCACAGGAATCTCATCTGCCGTTAGTCTGGCGGCAATTCCGCCAATGATCTCGGTAACAACCTGCCGCACACCGGACTCGCCAGTATCAATAAGCAGTTCTTCGTCCAGCCATGCCAGCTGCATTTCGCCGTCCGCGTAGCGCTGATAGTCCATCTCGATCGGGCTCACTGCCAGGCGATGGTCGCCATTTTCCAGCAGGTTCAGCCAGCGGACAACATCCTCAGTTTGAGTAGAATCCTGCAGCCAGATTGTTTTCCCCGGAAAGGCTGCATTGGCCAGCAGCTTGATATCCCAGATTTCATCATCCTGAAGCAGGTCAGCTTTATTCAAAACCACTAATCCCGCCTCCTCGATTTGTTTTTCGAAGATATAGATGACATTTTCGCTGAACGGCAGCTCAAATCCCTGCAGGTGCGCCAGAAGCAGACGGCTGTCTGTGAAGACGGTGAAGCTGGTTGGGGGTGTTTTACTGCCCTCCAGTTCAAGCAGCGGTTTGATTACGGTCGCAACCAAATCTCCGCAGGATCCAACCGATTCAGCAAAGACGACGTCCGGTTTTTCGCTGGCATCCAAATCCAGGAGTTTTGCCTCTAGATCCTCGTAATTGCAGCAAAAACAACCGTGGGTTACCTCCACCGCTGGAATATCATTACTGGCAAGAAAATTGGTATCGACCAGATACTTGCCCTGGTCGTTCGTAACCACACCCACCTTTTTACCCTGTTTCATCAGGTGCCGTGCGGCAGTAATGATGGCTGTTGTCTTTCCGCTTCCCAGGAAACCACCTACCAGATGTAGCTGCATGATATTAACTGTCTCTGCTTTTCTATGAGTTTCATTTTGAGATGGATTAGACTGCTTTATTCTGCGGCTGGAATTGAAGGTTTGTGCGCACAGGTCTTTGCCAGACCGCAAAAATCGCAGGTAGTCAGGTTCTGATCAAAGTGGTTGCCGAACCCGACCGCCATCGATAGCGATTTCAAGGGTGTCATCACGCTGGAATACAGCAGCTCGACTCCGATTGATGCTGCATCCAGGCAGGCAAAGATTTGCGGCTGTCCTTCTTCCACCGGCCAACCGACCATACCGGGGTTAATTGGCAGGCTGGTCATTAGACCCTCAGCCAATGCCAGTTGATTGATCTCATGACAGACCAGGTTTGCGAGGACTTCCGTTGCGGCCGCCCCCAAGCCCTCGACAGCCATTGCCAGGGCAGGGTCTTTTTCGAATAGATCGGACGTGAACTCACCAATATGCGGTCCGATCGTGCAAACCGCCAACGCTACTCTATTAGCAGATGCCAGATGACGCCCGATCAAATCGCCCGATAACATTTTTCCATTATCAAGCGTTAAGCGGTTGTGCTTTACATCCAGCACGCTAAAAGTTTCAAATACTGCCTGCGGACTGAGGTAATCGTATCCAACCTCGATCGCTCTGGAAGTTAATTCGATTAATTTTGTGTGTTTACCTTGCAACCGTCCTGGATCGATACCCTGGGCGCGCAGTACCAGATCCACGTCGATCGAAATATTTTCAATTCTTACTGAAGGCATCCATGAACCTTAACCCACCGGTATTTAACGTGCTTTCAGAGTTTGACTGAAAGTGTCAGGCACAGCCCCACCTTATTTACGAAAGGCAGCTATTGGTATAATACATATGCCTGTCGTACCTCAAATATTATAAGGCGATTTGGCAAAACAGTCCCCTCCAACCAGCGCCACAACCAGTTGTAACCTACGCTAACCACCTCAGATACTGTGGAAGCTGCTTGCATTGGCTGCTTGGACACTCCATTCCATCTTGGGGTATGCAACGGCGCATAAATAAAAAGTGGAGAAAAGGCAGGATAATGGCACGAAGAACTGATCCACTGCCGGCAAGGCCAGTTAAGTCTGAGCGCGCTCCGACTGATCCCTTGACTGCGCTAGAGCAGGAATTGACAGATGAACGCCGGAAGGTTGCAGCGCTCCAGGCGCAGCTGCAAAGCGCCCTGGAGGAATGTCATAAGCTTGAACAGTCCTTCAACCAGAACCGCGAGTTATATTTGTTGGCAATCGAAGCCACCAACCTTGGTATTTATGACACGAATATCCGCGACGAAGAACTCGACCTGAAGGAGAACTGGCTGGCACGTCTGGGCTACGACCCGAAATTGGCACGAGAACAATCGCTGACTTGGGAATCCTTAATCCATCCGGAAGATTACGAACGGGTCACCACCACCTTCCAGACACTTACCGACGGCAAGTGCAAGAACTTGAACCTTGAGTACCGCCTGCGCGCAGCCAACGGGGATTACCGCTGGATCATCGAATCGTCCAAGGTAATTGAGGAAGCCAACCTCATCAGCGGCCGGCGCGTGGTCGGTACGCACTTTGATATAACCGAACGAAAACTGGCAGAAGAAGCCGAACGCAAACAACGCACCTTTGCAGAGGCACTGAGCGCATCAGCGGCAATTTTTAATAGCACCCTCAACTTGAATATGCTGCTCAACCTTATCCTGATCTACATTGCCAAGGTGGTGCAGCATGATGATGCAGATATCTGGCTGATTGATAGCAATAAAAAGAGCGTGCACCCTGCCTACCGCAAAAGCGGTGTTGACGGCGTACTTCCAATCTACTCGGTCGAATTTCTGATCGATGAGATCCCGATTCTGCGTGAGGTCGCTGCCAACCGGAAACCGGTTTATCTTCCGGAAATTCAACCAAACAAGGTGCCCATCCCGACCCGGAACCCGAAGCACCGGTCGTGCATCTGCACGCCAATTTCGTTTGGCAGCAATCTGCTGGGGTTTTTGGTCATCTACAGTCTGAAAAAAAATAATTATTCCCCCACTCAAATCGACTATCTGCAAGCATTTGCCAACCAGGCAGCGACAGCCATCCGCAATGCACAGTTATATTCCCAGGCCCAAGAAGTCGCTGCACTGGAAGAGCGCCAGCGTTTGGCGCGCGAAATGCACGATGTAATCAGTCAAACACTTTTTTCTGCCACCATAAAAGCCGAAGCTCTCCCGGTGATGCTAGACCAGGAAAAGCCCGAAATGATCAAGCAAAACCTGATGGAGCTGCACAAACTGACCCGCGGTGCCCTGGCAGAAATGCGCACCATGCTCATGGAGCTGCGCCCGAATGCCATCATCAACACCGATTTGTGCAACCTGTTACAGCAAATGGTGGACGGGCTGGCTGGTAGAACTACCGCCGAAATCAAATATGCCTCTGAGGGCTACGGGCTGCTGCCCGCCGATGTGCAAACCATGTTCTTCAGGGTTGCGCAGGAGAGCATTAACAACCTGCTCAAGCACTCAAAAGCCAAACATGTGGAAATTAATTTTTCAAACCATAAATCGCGGGTTATTTTACGCATCAGAGACGACGGAATTGGTTTTGACACAAACAAGGTGTCCAGCGAACGCATGGGTGTGAAAATCATGCGCGAACGTGCCGAGACAGCCGGGGCCGACCTGAGAATTGAAAGCCAATCCAATCATGGCACACTGATCGAACTGGATTGGATCAATCCACAGCATGGAGTTCAGCATGGATAACACTTACCCTCCGAAAGTAATTCGAGTCGCCATCGTTGATGATCATGAAATGGTACGCCGCGGACTGGCCGATTTTATTCATGTCTACAAGGATTTCGTCCTTGTCGGAGAGGCTTCGGACGGCGAGGAAGCTGTCAAAATGTGCCGAAAAACCAAACCAGATGTCATTTTGATGGACCTGGTCATGCCGAACCTGAACGGGGTTGAATCGACCCGTCAAATTTCATGCAAATTTCCTGATACAAAGGTCATTGCCCTCAGCAGTTATGATGATGAACGTCTGGTTCCGGCTGCTCTCGACGCGGGGGCAATCAGCTTCTTGCAAAAAAACGTGACCATGAACGAACTGGCGGACGCCATCCGAAAAGCCGATGCCGGAGTGTCAACTCTCTCGCCATTAGCCGTACAGTTCCTAATTTCTGCAGCCACCAGCCATGTAGACAGCAGCATGAGTCTGACCCCGCGCGAGCAGGAGGTACTGCAGTTGATGGTGGATGGTAAATCTAATGCGGAAATTGCGCACGAACTTGTCATCTGCCTTCCAACTGTCAAAACCCATGTCGGAAGGGTGTTATCAAAGCTGGGTGTAAAACGCCGGTCGGAAGCAATCGTCTTCGCCATCAAGAACAAGCTGGTCCGGAATCCATCCCGGCCGGATTCAAATATCTAATGGCCGTTTTGTTTCTTTAAACAGAAACCACGCATCCATCGGTCGAGGTGAGGGGATTTACCTCTTCCAGTGCATGGATGCGTGGCAGCCGAAGCTCACGGGGAAGTTGGCCAATCTATCCCTTCGCGCTCCTTAAAGCAGCCAGGACTTTATCTTTCTTGGCCGGCAGATCATAGATCCGCACCCCGACTGCATCAAATATGGCATTCATGATCGCCCCGGCCGTCGCCAATGACGGGGCCTCAGCAAAACCTTTTACACCTTGCGGACCGAAGGGATGCGGCACTTCGACAATTACCGGTATGATCTCTGGGGCGTCACAGGGTGTGGGCATGGAGTATTTATGCAGAGTGTCGGTCAGGTTAAACCCATCCTTGACCAGGTACTCCTCCTTGAGGGCAAAGCCCAATCCCTGCACTACCCCGCCGCTGATTTGTCCTTCCACGATCTTGCGGTTGAGCAGCTTGCCCACATCCGCGGCTGCCACAACCTTAAGGACTTTGACCGCCCCGGTATCCGTATCCACCTCAACAACCGCCACTTGCGTGCCGTAAGAATACGCATAAAAAGTCATGCGTGACTTAAATCCCGGCTGGCCAAACATACTCTTTTCACCCACTGGCTGAAGGTTGGATGTCCGAGGTGAGGTGTAAACATACTGGTAGGAAAATTTTTCACCCAGCTCTGCAAGTTTTATGCTCCTGCCGGATTCAGCAGAAACAATTTCGTCATCTTTGAACGCTAGATGCTGCGGCGGCTCATCCAGGAGTTCGGCTGCCCGGCCAAAAAGGTCATCCTTTAGTTTCTGGCACGCGCCGACGGTAGCATTGCCCGTCAGAAAGGTCTGGCGAGAAGCAGTGGTGGGACCTGTTGGCAAGGTTTGCGTTGTGTCTGGACCAATCACATTAATGCGGTCGAATGGGATTCCCAATTCATTCACTGCCAGTTTTGCCTGACCAGCCCAGGCACCCTGCCCATATTCATGGTGGGTCACCTTCAATGTGAGCGTTCCGTTCTTATCCAGCTCGACGATTGTGCCGGCACTCTCCGGGATATCCATGCCGTAGCCAACGTTTTTGACGGCGCTGGCAACCCCAATGCCAATCTTCTTATTCGGGCTAGACGGCTGGGGAATATCTATTTGCTTCATCGCATCACGCGCCGCAATGATGGTCTCATTGATGCCGGGGATGCCGTCTTCCAGAACATGATCAGTGACGGTGGGTTTACCGGCAGTTAAACCGTTAATCAACCGGAATTCATACGGATCCATGCCCAGCCCGCGCGCCATTTCGTCAATGTTCTGTTCCAGGCCAAATACAACCTGGTTCACACCAAAGCCGCGCATAGCGCCTGCCAGCACATTGTTGGTATACCAGGCTTTGGCGTCGATGAGCACATTCGGGATGTAATATGGACCGGCAGCAAAGGTAGCCACATTTGCCAGCACGTCGAAGCCTAACGACATGTACGCGCCGGTGTCCAACACCCCTGTAAAGTCCAGCGCCAGGATTCGGCCATCCTGGGCAGCTCCGGTCTTGATGCGCAGCTTCATGGAATGACGTTTGACATGGACGCGCAATGATTCTTCGCGCGTGAGCACAATTTTTACCGGACGTTTGGTTTTGAGAGCTGCCAATGCCAGGTGCTGTTCCATAATCATGTCTTCTTTGCCGCCAAAAGACCCGCCCTGTGCCACCTGCCGAACCCGGATCATCTCCTCGGGCATCGCCAGAATTTCTGACAGCTGTGAACGTACATCGAAGACGGTCTGTGTACCGGATTCCAGCGTTATGCCGCCGTCAGGATTGGGATAAACCACACCAGCTTCCGGCTCCATAAAACCATGCTCGATCATGGGGGTGTAGTAATCGTGTTCTGATACAACGGCGCATTCTTTAAACGCCGCCTCGACATCGCCGCGTTCGATGCGAGCATGGTTGAGCAGATTTCCATTTTCATGGATCCGCGGGGCATCCGGTTTGGAGGCTTCCTCAGGCGAGAAAACCGCCGGCAGCACGTTGTATTCGACCTTGATCTTCGTGAGCGCTTCGGCAGCAATCTCCGGCGTTTCGGCAAAGACAGAAGCGACCGAGTCGCCGATATAACGCGCCTTTTGCTCGCGCCCGGCAATGGCTGGTTGATCGCGATTGACCTCGATCACGCCCGCCCGGTTGAGTCCGGGAATGTCCCAGGCGGTTACCACCGTAACCACACCAGGTATCGCCAATGCTTCGCTGGCATCTACCTTCAGGATTTCAGCGTGCGGATGCTGCGAGAATAAAATCTTGCCGTACAGCAGACCTTTTGCCTTAATATCCCCGGCGTAGACGCGCTTGCCGGTCACAATTTCGATGGCATGCTGCCGCAGCTGGGTGGTCTTAATTTCCAACCCGTCTGGTTCCAATGGCTCGGGTTTCTCGCCGCTGGACATGTATTTTCCGGCTTCCTGGATAGCGGTCAAAAGATTGCCATACCCCGTACAGCGGCACAGGTTCCGGTTGCGCGTCAAGAAGAAGCTGATCTCATCCTTTGTACGGATCGGATTTTCATCCAGAAACGCTTTGGCTGCCATGAGCATGCCTGGCGTGCAGTAACCGCACTGGAAAGCGCCGTGCTTGATGAACATGGTCTGCAGCGGGTGAAGTTCATCGCCCTCTGCCAACCCTTCGATGGTCTGGATTCGGCTGCCGGGTTTGATCTTCGGCATGCGAACCAGGCAGGCGCGGGAAGCCTTGCCGTCAATAATCACAGTACAGGCACCGCAGTGACCTGAAGCGCAGCCGTTTTTTGTGCCGGTTAAATTGAGCTTTTCACGCAAAAGCGTCATCAGATCAAGGTCAGGCTTAACATCCTCGTTGACTTCCTGACCGTTTAACCAGAAATGAACTTCCATGGGGTTCGCCTCCAATCGGTGTATTTAGCCTTCGACTACCCGAAACGGTATTATTTAAATGGCTTTCTTAAGCTCGGCAATTAATGTCTGCTGCTCGGGAATGATCGAAGAATATTTCAATACACCATTAATATACAGCGACGGCAGGTTTTTGACACCCATTTTCATCACACGAACCACATTTTCGGGTTTGGTGAACTTGTACTCGATAACATCGACATCCTCGCCCGATGCAGTCACGGCGTCCATGGCAGCCCGTACCATATAGGCACAGGCAGCGCAAGAAGCCGAATCCAGCGTAAAAAGTTCTACCAACGGTTTCGTCAACTGCTTGTAGTTGGGTAGAGATACAGTTGCCAGATCCATTTCAGGCTGCTCATAATTCCTGATCATCTCACGGGTCTCAGCCGGGTGCCGTACAGCCTGCATGCAGCCCACCACATTCTCAATGGGGGTATCAAATGGCATGTCGCAGCCGGGAGCCAGGATGAGGTTGTGGTGGTCAATCGAGTCCAGAAAATCCACCACGAACTTCATATTATCCTTCTGGTTGCCCAGCAGCATTTTGGTGGTTAAAGGAATATTGCCGCCCAACGCAATGTTATACCGGTCGGTGGTTTGCTTGGCGCTGACCATATCGATATTTTCATCGACCGCAATTGAATCCGGAGCAGTCTGACACATAACCTCGATATTTTTGGTGGCGTCACCGCACACAAAAAACGACGACGGGACGCCTCTTGCGCGCATATAGGCGAACAACTCAGTGTACGGTCCAGACAGAAATTGTGTGAAATGCCGTGGGGAAATCTGTGAAACCAACGGATCGACGATGGCAATCACATCCATGCCTGCATCCATGTAGTAGGAGCTGATCACCTTCCCCACCTCGGTGCAGTAAGCCATTAACGCTCTCACATATTCCGGCTGCCGGATCATGTTCATAAAAATCTCGGTACCGCGCAGATGGGATGCAAGCGTCAACGGACCGGTGACCAGTCCATACAGTGCGGTGTGACCGCCGACTTTTTGCTTCATGGCGCGCATAGCCTCGAGAACAATGGGCAATCGGCCATCAGCAGGCTTAGGCAGGGTGGTCGGCACATCTGCCACACCTGCGAGGGGGTGAGTGGCGACAGAGGGCGGGCTATTCTCCACCCAGTACAGCTCACACCCCAGGATTTCAGCCTCCAATTGAAGGTCAAAAACGATGGGTTGTCCGTCTGGCGCATAGATCTCATTCACCGCGAGCAGTGACTCCACCAGTTTTCCACCGTCTCGCAGGATTTCTGCCGCGGTATAGCCTTTAAGCTTTGCAGCATGCACGCCGGCATAGGGCACCCAGGGTACATCCGCAGTATTATTTTCATGTCTCAGAGTCCGTAATAGCAATTCTTTCCCAGTAATATGCGTATGTGTCATTCTGTCTCCAACCGAATCGAAGTTAATGGAACTCAAGAAGTCCAACATAAGGAAGAATCACTGCCGGGTGTACGGGACGCCCAGGCTTCCTGGCGCTTCCGACTTGGAGCGGGACGTGGTCAACAGGACGATGGCTAAAATGTAAGGCAAAGCCAGCAGGATTTGGTATGGGAATACCACACCCAGACTTTGCGCTTGAAGCTGGAAGGCGTCGAAGAAGGCAAATGCCATGGTCGCCAAAAGGATGCGGAACGGCTGCCAGTTACCGGCGATGACCACAACAATTGCCAGCCAGCCGCGCCCAGAAGAAATGTTGGGCAGGAAAATTCCGCCGGAAATGAGAGTCAGGAAGGCTCCCCCCAGGCCGCCCATCAAACCACCAAAAATCACCGACAGATACTGCAGGCGGGTGACATTGATGCCCTTAATATCGATGGCTCGCGGATCCTCGCCCAGGCAGCGGATCTGAAGCCCGTACTTGGTTTTGTAGAGGAAAAACCAGATCACTGGCACCAGCAGAATCGCCAGGTAAGTCAGCAGATGCTGATTGAACAGAACTTCTCCCAGTACCGGAATTTTGGACAGCAGCGGGATGGCAACCGCCTTCATGGTTTTAACCGTAGGGGTAACATCTGTGCTGTTGAACGCCACGCGGTACCAGTAAAAGGTGACTCCGGAAGCCAGCAAATTGAGCGCCAGCCCGGTTACGACCTGGTCAACTTTGAGCGTTGAGGCCATGAATACCATCAATAAGGCCATAACGCCGCCCGCAACGCAGGCAGCAAGCAGCGCCCAGGGAATCGATTCGGTCTTTGAGGCGACAAAAAAGCCGATAAAAGCGCCTGTCAGCATGATGCCTTCAACCCCCAGGTTCATGACGCCAGCCCGCTCTGTAACCAGCTCGCCCAGGGCCGCAAGAAGTATAGGCGCAGCGATGCGCACCATGGAGGCGAGCATGCTAATAATGATTGACCCTTCAAGAATGTTATCGATCAACTTTCACCTTCTTGATCCGGTAGTTGGTAAGTACCTGGAACGTGAGCAGACAAATCAACACAATCGCCTGCATGGCATAAACCAGTGCGGTCGGCACATTGCTGAAAATCTGCATGGCGTTCGAGCCGTTAATCAGGCCGCCCATGAAAATAGCCGCCAGGATCACACCGAAGGGGTTCATGCCGCCTAACATTGCGATGATGATGCCGGTGAACCCGTAATCGCTTGAGAGATCGGTGCGCAGCCGGAAATGCAATCCAACTACCTCTCCAACACCCGACAAACCAGCTATACCGCCGCTGATCAAAAACGTGAGAATGATGACACGGGACACATTAATCCCTTTGAATTTGGCTGCGATCGGATTGAGACCGATGGTTTTGATCTCGTATCCAAGACGTGTCTTATCCAGGATCCACCAGACAATCAAAGCCACAATGAGCGCCACTAAGAAACCGATGTGCAGACGGGTATTCGGGATGAGGAGCGGATAATGCAGCTCCTCTGGCACTGGTGCCGATATGTAGTAATACTCCTTGGGAGCTTGCCAGATTCCCGCCAGAAAAAATGAGAGCACAAACTTAACCACATAATTGAGCAGCACCGTCACGATCGTCTCGTCAACTTTCAATAGACCCTTGAGCAGGCCGGGAATCAAACCGCATAATGCCCCGCCAATAAAGCCTGCGATAAAAATCACCATGATGTGCAGCGTCGGGTTCAGGGCTGGAAAATTGATGACAGCCCAGTACCCTGCCATCGCGCCGGTATAAAACTGCCCTTCTGCACCAATATTCATTATTTTGCCGCGGAAGGCCAAACAGACTGCCAGGCCGGTCAGAATCAACGGAGTTGATTTAACAAGGGTCTCAAGAATGGCTTTCCAGCTGCCAAAAGCGCCGGCATACAGGCCTGCAAATGCCTCACCGATATTTGCTCCGGCAAACATGATCAGAGCAGCAGTGACCGCCAGCGCGACCAGGATGGCCAGAAGTGTCATTGAAAATTGCCATACCCGGTTGGTATGTTCGCGTTTTTCAAACCTTAGTCCGAGTACGTCAGCCATTTACGCCCTCCAGACTACCCGCCATGAGCAGCCCAATTTCTTTTCGGCTGGCTGTGGCCGGAGCAAGTTCGCCGACGATCGAACCTTTGAAGATCACCAGAATTCGGTCGGCCAGATTTAATATTTCATCGAGATCATCTGAGAAGAGCAGGATACCGGTGCCCAGTTGGCATTGTTTAAGCAGGCGGTTGTGCACGTACTCAATCGCCCCAACATCCAGACCGCGGGTGGGCATATTTGCGATTAAACATGCGGGTTGTTTGGATAATTCGCGGGCCAGGACAACTTTCTGGATATTGCCGCCTGAAAGATTGCGCGTGGTTTGCCTGGCAGATGGTGTCACGATTTCAAAATCGCGAATGCAATCGCTGGCAAAATTCTCAACGCCTTTGCGGTCCAATACCCAGCCGTCAGCCCGGAAAAACCGGTCATGATGCAGACCAAGGATCAGATTCTCAGAGACAGAAAAGTCCGGAACGATGCCCTCTTTAAGACGATCTTCTGGAATGTGGGAAATGCCTTTACCCGATATCTCGCGCGGGTGGCGGTTGGTGATTGGCTCGCCGGAAAGGATGATTTCGCCAGCTTCAGCATGGCGCACCCCAATAATGCATTCGAACAATTCTTTCTGTCCATTGCCGGAAATCCCTGCAATGCCAACCAATTCGCCTGACCGAACACTCAACGAAAGTTTATTCAAAGAAGTTTGACCGCGGTCGTTGCGGGCAACCAGCCGATTTACCTCTAGAACTGGCTCGCCTAGGCTCACTTGCGGCTTTTCCACCCTGAACATTACTTCCCGGCCGACCATCATTTTGGCCAGGTCTTCTCGGGTAACTTCAGCAGTATTTACAGTGGCTATTTTTTCGCCGCGGCGCAGAACAGTCACGCGGTCAGAGACTTCCATCACTTCATTCAATTTATGGGTGATGAACAGGATCGATAAGCCCTCCTGTTTCATCTTTCGTAGAATCACAAACAACTTATCGGCTTCCTGTGGTGTGAGAACCGCCGTGGGCTCATCCAGGATCAGCAGCTTGACACCACCAAAGAGCGCTTTAAGGATTTCGACCCATTGTTGTTCAGCCACCGACAGCTGCCAGATTTTCGCGTTCAGATCCAGTGAAATATCATAATCAGAGCAGAGTTTCTCAAGTCTTTTTGTCGCCTTGGATAAGTCCAGGAACAATTCGGCCGCATCAGTACCAACCACGATGTTTTCGATCACCGACAGCGGACGGACAAGAATAAAATGCTGGTGAACCATCCCAATTCCTAAGTGGATGGCATCACTTGGAGATTTAATATCTACCTTTTTACCGTTGAAGAAAATTTCGCCGCACTCCGGGCATAGGTAACCATAAATGCACTCGGCTAAAGTACTCTTGCCTGCCCCGTTTTCGCCGAGGAAACAATGGATCTCCCCCGCGTCAATCTCTAACGACACTTCGCTGTTCGCAACAACGCTACCAAATCGTTTGGTTAGCCCTGATGTTCGCAACAAAGGATCTTTTTTTTCACTAGGCATATTCGTGTTCCTTTAGCACATGGGAAATGGGGATGCCAGGCAACCTGTAATCTTTCGCCTGAGCATCCCCCGTGCTAACCCATGGATAATCCTATTTTGAAATTTGGTTAATCTGAAACAGGCGCTTCGATATTGAGCGGAACTACCAGAGTACCGGCTTTCAATTCATCCTCAGCTGCCCTGACGGCATCTTGAATTTCCTTGGGGGTGGTGTTGTCATGGAAGGGAGCCAGCTCGCAGCCGCCTGCAGCATAACCATACCAGACCGGGTCGATGGTGCCGTTCCATGCCTTGCCTTCAACCTTGTGCCCCAGCCATTCGCTGATAATGTAATCCACATGCGGATCCCATTTCAGCAGTGCGCTGGTGATAACCACATTGGGTGACATTTCGTACTGGTCTTCGTAGTTGCCAAAACCCTTCAGGCCTTTTTCTTCCAAGGCTTCGAATGGTCCAAGGCGTTCAGCATAGACGATATCAGCACCGGCTGCCATGAGAGCGTAGGTGGTTTCCTTACCCTTGGGGGGATCGTACCAGCTCTCGATGAAGGCGATCTTTACCTTGACATCCTGATTGACGGATTTTGCGCCATCTTTGAAGCCGTTGAGCACATCATTGACGTCCTCATATGGGTAACCGGCCACGGCACCAACCACATTGGTTTCGGTCATCATACCGGCGGCTACGCCCATCAGGTAAGCACACTCCTGCAGGTGGGCAAAGATGAAGTATACATTGCCGCCCAGACCGGTGTTTCCCGAGCCAGCGATCACGAACATCAGCTCAGGATATTCGTTCATCATATTTTTCGCCTGATCCGAGTAAGACTCATGCGCCCAGATAATGTCATACTTCCCGGTATCCGCATAAGTACGCATGGCTCGTTCAGCATCATCACCATGCATATTTTCAGAATAATCATACTCAATCTTCAGGTTGTATTTGTTGCCTTCATTAAATTTGTCAAAAGCCTGGAAAAGCGACTTTACATAGGGCTGCTCGATGGTACTGCCCGTAATGACAGCAATTCTCACCACACTTGGGGTTGCAGTCTCAGGTTCTACCACTGCGGGGGTTTCGGCAGCGGGCGCGCAGCTTGCCAGCAGCAGGCTTACAAGAACCAGAAGGCTTAAGAAAACGAATAGACTCTTTCTAGTCATTTCCATATCTCCTTAAAAGTTGGAACAAGGATTACCTGCAAAACTCCGATCTCCTCTCTCCTTTGGACGCGTTTTCCTCCTCTCGGGCATGGTTCAGCGTTCTGGTTTGCGTCAACAATAATTATCGATAAGATTTATATCCAAATCCTTCATGTTCTTGTTCCACAATAAATCCACGTGAAGGAATTGCAGTATGGGGGAAAGTTGGGGATAAACCTTCCCCCCATGCCTAGGCGAAATGCAGCCCCATTGAGGCCACATCTGCTTTCACTTTTTCATACATGTCCAGCCATTCCTGTCTAGGCATGACGGTCTTAGTGTCATAAATCTCGTCAAAACGTTTCCCGAAATTAGGGTTGGCGAAACCGCCTTGATACTTATCCCACAACTTGGCAATCAGTTCATTTGCCTGGTCGGGTGTGAGCTTCTGGTTGAAGGCGGCATGAACAACCTCGGCATAGAACCTGGCTTCCAGACCACTGCAGTTGGGATACACGCCATTGGTGGAGCCCAACGAGTCAGAGTTCAGGGCGGACACCTCATCGACGATGGCCAGAGCAGCAGCTTCGTACAAAACATCCTCGGTTCCCGCACCTGCGGTGGTCCAGGCATCCGCTAACATACAGATCGGAGAATTGTTGGCGAAAGCGCGCCCGACGATGCTGTCCACCCACATGGCTTCCTTGGTGGTGGAGGAAATGTATTTATTGTGGATGGGGTGCAGACAGTGCATATCCACACCATATGCCGCCCGCGACAGAATAACCGCGGCTGCCAGCACGACCGCCGCGCCTTCAGCGCCGCCGCCGAACCCGCCAATGATCGGGTCGATCAGGCTGGTGGTAAAAGCAGGATATTCGTAACCGGTCATGACACGGGAAAGGCGGGGATTGTCAGTCTTTAACTCGGACAGTACCGGGATCATATGCGAGTCGCTCAGGCGCATATATTTTTCGTTGGCGATGGCCAGGGTGCCAAGCTCGGTCGAACTGCTCTCGCCGGCTGCATAAATATGCGTGCCGGAACGGCCGCAGCGGTCCAGTGCTTCGCGCATCCAAATCATTTCTTGCCGGCAGGCACGGATTTCCAACGGACCGTTTGTGCGGACTTCCATGCCCTCAATGGTGGTCAGAGAACCGGGGATGATGATGTCGATGAGCGGTTCGCGCGCATAGGACATCATGACCGGCAGGAATAACTCTTCCGGCAGCGGGGTTCCCGGGCAGCCTCCGCACACGACCATCGGATAACCATCATTAAAAGTTCGGGCCCGCATGATTCGGGCATCGCGACCGGTTCCAAGCACCATTTCCCTGGGGGTGGTTCGCAGCGCGAGTTTGAGCTCTTCTTCTGTGAATTGAATGATGCGGCTGGTTGAGACGCACATCATGCCCATCTCGAGAGCCAGCTTCATGCCAGCCTCAAACATGGCATTCGCCATACCATCATCACCGACAACCGGCTCTTCGCGGTTAAATTTAATTCCGTACTCTTTGACCAGTCTCGATGTGACCTTGTACAACTTCATGTCGAAGTCGTTTTCTTTGATGTACGGACCCTGCTCGGATCGGCGTAGTACTTCATAAATATTGATCATATCGCTCCCTACGCTTCCGCTAAAATCCGGCGGATCAATCTCACACCGTTCGCTGCATCACCAGCAAATCCGTCGGCACCAATTTTCTCAACATAATCAGGAGTTACCGCGCCGCCGCCCATAACGACCTTGTATTTTTCGCGCAGCTTTTGTTCCTTCAACAAATTGATCAAATCCCTGGAGAACGGCAGCGAGGTGGTCAATAGGGAAGACAGACCAATCACATCCGCCCCGAGCTCCTCTGCTTTTTGGATGATTACATCCGGTTTTACATCATGCCCGAGATCTATTACTTTAAACCCGGAGGCTTTCAACATAACGGTGGCAATGTTACGGCCGATATCATGGATATCACCCTGCAGGGTAGCAATCACAATCGTGCCGGAGTTGCCATCTGCCAGATTCAGTTCATCCAGCAGCGGGCGCAGAAAAACCATGGATTCTTCCATGGCCCCTGCTGCCGTGATTAATTCCGGCAGGAAGCATTCCAATGCTTCAAACTTATCACCCACTGTGTTAATCCCTTTGGTCAGGGCATCCAGAATGGCCAGCACATCGACTTTATCTTCAATGGCCTGCTGAACAAGTTTTGGCGTTGAATCAACGTCAATTTCAACCATCGAGGTATAAATCTTTTCGAGGACCTCGATATCAAATTTTTGCAACTCCATCAAAACCTCCTCAAGATAATCAATATTCTTTTACTCGCTTGTTTATGAAGAAACCCATAATCATCGTAGCAAACTGCAAAAGCTTTTCAATATTTCTGCAACTTTAATCAACCCGGGGTATGACAAAGATGTCATACCAAAGTATTATGGCTGTGGGATAAATATCCGCGTCCCTGATAACCTTGAGGCTGGTTAATTCGCTTGTGGACTGGGTATCGCAGCCCGCACCGTGGGGCAGGCTCACCTCGATTAAGGGCTGCGCGGGGAATGGTCGTTAATTTTTCCCGCCCTCAGAGGATTTTCTTTACCACACCAAAGTAATCAACGCTGACGGAATCTGCCTTCAGGATACTGCCGCCCGGTTCAATTCCCACCAACTGCCTGGACCGGCATTTGAACCCGGCGGTCTGAGACGGATTCACTAGCACAACTACAGACCCGTCTTGCGGATGCTGCAGCCTGATAGCACCTGCGCCTGTAAAAGTTTCTAGCAGCGCTATTTTTTGGCTCTCGGTCAGATTCAATTGCGGGTAATTGAGGGTTTTTGGATTGTTCTGCCAGTCAACCCGGTCACCACTCAACCCCCATTTAGAGGATGTGTCCATTCGAGCCAGTTTTAACAAGCGGAATAAACGGTCCTGGAGTGCTGGTTCCGCACACAATAGCGTCTGCCTGTTTGTGAACACTTCAATCTCAACACCTTGACCCGGCGAAACAATCACCGGGCCAACAATTAAGGTGCAGCTTGCCCTGTCGTATACGGTCGGCGCGTCAACTAAAGCACCACCCAGCCGTACCTGGAGTGCATCAGGGTTTTCAATGCCGCGAAAGAGGACTCGATAGGAGCGCACCGGCGGGATCAAGGTAATGTCTCCAACCGCAGGGAAAATCTTCACTTGCCATGAAACACCATTCCAATGAGTGGAGTATGTTGTTCGACAGCTGATATTTTGCCTGTAAGCCTGTGAAATTCCGTCATCCTCATATAGGGAAAAGTTTCCATCTGCTCCCGGGAATACCAGCAGATTTATCCCCTCGGGGTTTGAGCAGCCATTCCGGACAGGATCAGCCTGCAGGGGGATGATCGCGCCCGCCCTGGCGTACAATGGAATCTCGGACAAGGTGGAATAACGGATGGTCCACGTTGGCCCGCTGAAACGTTGACCTGAGAAGTAATCGTACCACTCGCCCGGCGGGAACCAAACAGCCGTCCGACTCTGGTTAAGATCAGGATCGAGCGGTTCCGTTACCGGGGCCGCCATTAACTGGCTGCCTAAGAGGTACTGCCCGGTTGCGGTAGATGCGCTATCGTCCTTTGGCCACTCGTAATAGAGCGGTATGATCAGGGGCAATCCTTCCTGCTCGTTACGCAGTGCCATAGTATACAGGTACGGTACCAGCGCGTGACGCAGCTGCATCGCCTCGCGGGTTAAGCGCAAAACTTCGGCGTCAAACGCCCATGGATAACGCTGGATGAATTCGTTTTTGGTGCAATGCAGGCGCATGATCGGACTGAGAACTCCGAACTGCACCCAGCGCGTGTACAATTCGCGATCCTCCCTGCCGTACATATGACCGCCAATATCATGACTCCACCAACCATAGGCGGCATTGGCAGCGCAGGCAGTGAAAAACGGTTGGAAGGCAAGGCTTTTCCAAGAGACCACTGTATCGCCCGAAAATCCAATAGCATAACGCTGGTTGCCGGGTCCGCCCCAGCGCGAGAAGATCACGGGACGTTTGGAATCGTCGCCGTCCATCTCATGAAAATGGAGGTGGTTGATCCACCACAGTGGATCCAGGCCTGGCAGAGCTGATCGATCACCCTGCTGCCAGTCCAGCCACCAAAAATCCACACCGTCGTCGCGCAGCGGTTTCAGCACCACATCGAAATAAACCCGCATAAAATATGGATCGGAAAGTTCGAAAGGAATGGGCTGGTTGGTCTGAGGATCCAATCCGAGAGCTTGCAGCGCAAGGGGATAACACTCCTCATGCGAGTGTATGCCTTCAGCCGGGTGCAGGTTGAGCGAGGTCAGCATGCCTTTCTGGTGCAGCCAATCTATCAACCCTGGCGGATCAGGGAAAAGTTGCCGGTTCCAGCTGAAACCAGTCCAACCTGAGCAAGCATTTCCAGTCTGGGTAACGTGCCAGTCCATATCCAGGATAAAAACTGACAGTGGTATTTTCTCTCTGGCAAACTGCTCCACAACTTCATGGATATCGTTCTCGGAATATTCCCAGTAACGCGACCACCAATTGCCGAGGAATGCACGCGGGAACAGCCTTGGTTTCCCGGATATCAATTGATAGTCCTGCAGTGCGGCAATGTAATCCGAACCGCTGACAAGCAGATAAACATCGCGGGATCCCGGACGTACAGGACGCGGTTCCAGCCAGCCAGACTCGTTGAAGACCAGACTGGCTGTATCTTCCAGCTGGACCCAGCCGTTGCGGGAAACTACACCCGGCTGAAGCTCAACCGATCCGTCCGCCCCGTCGAGCGTGCGCGTGGTACCGGGGAAACAACCCGGGTTTACCTCATCCAGACGCACCAGCCTGTCAGTCTCCTTGATCTTGACCTTTAAGTTCTGGCTGGAAAAGCCTTTTCTGGAATCCCGATAGGTGAGTTCAAGATGATCGGTTTCGATGGTTAGATATTTTTCCCCAAATTGTATCCTCGCAGCCGGCACAGGCTGCCGGCGGTGCCAGAAAGTCTGTGAAGGACGGTCCTCGAACTGACCCTCTGGATTTATTTCGATACGGACCATTCTGGGGGTCAGCAGGCTGAAACGCACCGTAGGGAATATAAACACAACCGATGGATCTGCCTTAGCAGACACAAGAGATGGAATAAAGAAACCAGAGCCGCCCAACAGACCTCCCTGAACTACTTTCATGAATGATTAACATTTTACATAGCCATAAGAATCCTGCGCAGGGGAGAAACACCTGAATATATATATTATGCGGCAACAGCAACAAATGGCAGGTCGAGCGGATCTTATTTTTCACCTGTGGTCCCGCTGGGTAGACCAGTTTTCCAACAAATTGTTTTTAAACGAGAATTATTGAGATTAAAAGACAGGAGCTGGCTTGCAGTTCCTGTCCTTGTCTTCTGGTTCTGATCGGATTGATAGACCGGGGATCACGGATTCTGTTGAATAAAACAATCCCCTGCCATTGTTATGCGATCTGCAGTTGCTTTTTCCGCTTCCGTTTTACAACCGGCTGGACCAGGGGCTCTTGAACCTT
>CAYPJS010000059.1:0-5045 GCA_964411135.1 uncultured Anaerolinea sp. | reverse complement strand
CTGCTTTAGGCACCAACTTCAGTGTGAGCGAAGGCATCGTTCAGATCTACGATACCTCTATCAACTTCCGCAATGAGGCCAACGTTCCGCTGACCATCCCCCTCAAACCCAAGATGATCCAGGATGAAATGGGTGAAGCCTGTGAGCTTGAGTACGGACGCATGAGCGGCTTCCTGGGTGTTGAAACAGCCAACGCACAGGCAGGCTTGCAGAATATGATCCTGCACCCCTACACTTTCCCGCCGGATGAAATCCTGGACGCAGTTGAACTCCCGCCTGGTGTGGCTGTAACGCCGCTGGCGGTCGCGGATGACGGCACTCAGATCTGGAAGATCACACACAACGGCGTGGATACGCATCCCATCCACTGGCACCTGTACGAAGTACAGCTGATAAACCGCGTTGGTTGGGATGGTATCGTGCGCAAACCGGATGCCAATGAGCTCGGTTGGAAAGACACTGTACGCGTTAGCCCGCTGGAAGATACCATCGTAGCCCTGCGGCCTATCGTCCCGACGCTCCCAGAAGCCTGGGGCGGCTTGCCCAATAGCATCCGCTTGCTGGATCCCTCCATGCCGGAAGGTGTTTACCTGCCAGGCGCAAACACCACCCAGCGTGAAGCATTAGGGCTGCCGTTAATGGCTTTCAACCCTGACGGCGAACCTGTGGACATCGTCAACCACTATGTGAACTACGGCTGGGAGTATGTCTATCACTGCCACATCCTCAGTCACGAAGAGATGGACATGATGCATTCGCAGGTGGTCGGTGTTGAGCCCGCAGAACCATCCTTACCGACCTTCGTAACCAGCGGTACGGGTAGGAATAAGGTCAACACAATAACCTGGACAGACAATTCGAAGAACGAGACCGCCTTCGTCATCGAGCGCCGCGTGGCAGGCAGTGGTACTCCATTCAGTATCCTTGCGACAATACCGTCTGACAGGCTCACAACTGGCCCAGGTACTGGCGTTCGGACCTACATTGACCGTATTGGCAACACCAGCACCATATTCGAATATGGGGTGTACGCCATCAATGTGGTCGGTGATACCTGGGATTACTCGAATCCGGCTTTCAATGAAATCCTGCCTGGCGGCGGTTGGCCTACCCTGACCCTCTCTTCGAGGGGACCCTCTGCTCCGATCGTTGTAATCGCGGCGCCATCCAACCTGACTGGCAGCGCAGTCGTCGTCAACAAGAAAACGGCCCGGGTTACCCTGACCTGGACAGACAATGCTACCAACGAAACTGGTGTTCTGGTGCAGCGCGCCTATGACGCCAACTTCACCAGCGGTGTGGTCAACGCTACTATCGCCGGAACCACCCTCACCACCTTCAGCCAGAGCGTATCCCGGGGTGTGACTTTCTACTACCGGGTACAGGCCTTCAACGACACAACCCAATCAGCCTGGTCCAATACGTTTACAGTTAGAACACCCTAGGTTATCGGTTTTTGGTTAGCTTATCTGGGGGAGGAAAAATCCCTCCCCCAGAACCTAAGGGTCAGGTTTTATCACCTAACCTTTCGAAGTTATAAAGTTGTTGGAAAGTGAGGTCAGTGATGAAACCTCGAAAAATGGTTCATAGATATTTGGTCCTTCTCCTGGTAGTTTTTATACTTGCATTTGGAAGTGTAAAGATTACAGCGTATGGCTCAAACCTCGACGCGCCTATCCTTGGAGCGCTTACCTGGCAGCAGGTGAATACCAACGGCTTCGGCGATCCTCAAACTGCAGAAGTAACAGCCCTGGCTGAATTTAAAGGCAACTTTTTTGCCGGCAATTTCAATCCGGTAGACCCCGAACCGTTGTTTGATGGGGCCCAGATATTCAAATCGCTGGATGGCATCAATTGGACAGCGCTGACGGTACCAGGGTTCGGAATTGCCCATGATATCGCTCCACCTGCCATCCTTGACCTGACCGTGTTCAGTGGCTACCTGTACGCCAGCACCGGCCGGGGGGACGGGCCCGGGCAAATCTGGCGGTCCCCCGATGGAATCGAGTTTTTGCCGGTGATCATCCATGGGTTCAGTGATCCTGATAACGTAGATATAGCGGTACTGACTGAATTCAATGGAAAGTTGTACGCAGGGGTAAAAAACCTTGTAAGCGGTGCCTGGATTTACAGCAGTTTTAATGGTGACAGCAACAGCTGGTCTCCGGAAACACCTCCGGTAGAAGGAACCCCTTCAGCCGGCGTGACAGCGCTTACCGTTTTCGACGGGGGGTTATATGCTGCGGTTGAATCCGAAGGGCCTGCTCAAATCTGGTACAGCAACGGCGGTCCCTGGACGGCATTGGTGAGTGACGGGTTTGGGGTGAACTCCACGATGATTGCTGGCATGGCAGAATTTAACGGCTCGCTGTACATTGGAGCCGGAAGTGCGGGAACTGGCGCCCAATTGTGGCGAACCACAAACGGAATCGATGATTGGACCTCTATTGCCTGCCCCGCGTTTAGCGACCCCAATAACACGCAAGTCGAACAGGTATTTGTTTATCAGAACACCCTCTTCATCAGCCTGGCCAATGCGGTAACCGGCCTGGAAGTGTGGCGCACCCCGGATGGCACGAACTGGGAACAGGTGAACCTCGACGGGTTTGGCGACAGCAACAACTCCGCCACAAACCGGGGAAATGCTGCTGAAGTGTTTGGTTGCCAGTATTATTTTGGCACAGTAAATACAGCAGCCGGCGGCGAGTTGTGGCGAACAGGGCAGCCATGCTTGCACGTTTATCTGCCGTTGATAAGAAAGTAAGAAGTAAGAAAGGGAGAGAAAAATGAACAGGAAACCGATTTCCCGCCGGGAATTCATGCGCTGGAGCGGTCTTGGAGCCATAGCCTTACTCGGCGGGGGGTTTTACAACCGCACATTCCCTAAGCCCCTGATCCCCGACCTGCCGAATGGTGTGAAACTGGCGTCCCTGCACTCTCAAATGGGAGAGTTTATGCCGGATGCCGAGGTGCTGATCACTGCCAGTGAACAATATGTCCAGATTTTATCCGGTGCCCAAACCCGGGTTTACAGCTATTATGGCGAGCTTCTTAACGGAAGCGGTGTAACCGTTCAATCCATCCCGGGCAGTTACCTGGGACCCATTCTACGCGTGCGCAAAGGGACCAACATCCGAATTATCTTCCAGAACGACCTGCCAGAGGACAGCGTCATCCACCCGCACGGATTACGTGTGCCGGAGGATGCTGACGGACAGCCCATGCAGGCCATTAAGCCAGGTGATGTCAAACACTATGATTTTCAGGTGGTTGATCGCGCCTGTCCGGCCTGGTTCCACCCACACCCGCACATGCGTACTGCCGAACAGGTAGCACTGGGATTGGCTGGATTGTTTTATGTAACCGATGACGAAGAAGCGCTTGCGGTTCCCGGAGCCGATACCGGAGCCAACGACATCCCGTTGGTCATCCAGGACCGCATGTTCGATGCGAACAATCAATTTCTGTACCAACCGAACAATATGTGGGGCTATCTTGGAGACCGGATCCTGGTCAACGGCTCAATACCCACCAATAAAGCCGTCGAACCGCGCGCCTACCGCCTACGGGTATTAAACGGCTCCAACGCCCGCACGTACAAGCTCGCCTGGAGCAACGGCATGCCGCTTAAGGTAATCGGCACGGATGGTGGCCTTCTGCCTGCCGTGGAAACCCGCAGTTATGTCACCCTCATGCCCGGTGAACGTGTGGACCTTTGGGCTGATTTCACCCCCGCAGCCGGAAAGCTGGTCACCTTACGCAGTCTCGCTTTCCAGCCAGGGGGCGGCATGATGGGTGGCGGCGGCGGTGGCATGGGGGGCGGCGGTATGGGCGGCGGTATGGGCGGCGGCGGCGGTGGTATGGGAACCACCCTGGCCAACGGAGCTGCTTTCAATATCCTGAGCTTCAATGTTAGTAAACGCGCAAAATCCAAACCGGTCCTGGGTCCGCTGCCAGGCATGGAAATGCATTTCGATGAGATGAATGTCGCTAATTTCGCTGCACCTGTTCCCTTTACACTGGATATGGCCATGATGACCTGGACAATAAACGGAAGGGTGTATGAAATGATGGGGACGGCAGAGGATGAAATGGTTCACCTGAATACACCCATCGCCTGGGAATGGATCAACAATTCGCCCATTCCCCACCCGATGCATATCCACAATGTTCAATTTCAGGTCGTCCAGCGCACGCCTTCAGCGTCCAGCAGCTATGCCACGGTCAACCAGGGTTTTGTCGACACCGGGTGGAAGGACACCGTTCTGGTTTGGCCTGGGGAAAAAGTGAAGATCGCCATGATGTTCTGCCCGCACGCTGGGATGTATATGTACCACTGCCACATCCTTGAGCATGAGGATATGGGGATGATGCGCAACTTGATGGTTATGGGTGAAATGCCCATGGATCCTATGGGGATGTAAACGGAATTAGCCTATTGACCCTTCAGCAGGAGATTGCCAAACATTTTCTACTTGACTTGGGGAGGATAAACGATGAAAGCGAAAATCTATTTCTTACTTGCAGGAACCTTGCTCCTGATCCTTGCGGTAGCACTGTCAGTGACCGGTCAATCTCAGGCACAGGTTGGTGAGGATGGCTTGTTGGTTGAGTTGGGGAAGGAATTATTCTTCGACCCCGGCCTCTCGGTAAATGGGCAGCAGTCATGCGCCTCCTGTCATGGTCCAGAGGTAGGATTCACCGGACCTGATCCATATGTAAATGCGGGCGGCGCAGTTTACCCGGGGTCGTTGCCCGAGCGTTTCGGTAACCGCAAGCCGCCTGCTTCTGCCTATATCGGTGACAGTCCCGAACTCTACTTTGACGAAGAGGATGGCGGTTGGTTTGGCGGCATGTTCTGGGATGGACGCGCAACTGGCTGGACCCTGCACGACCCGGCAGCTGAACAAGCCCAGGGACCTTACCTTAATCCGCTCGAGCAGGCAATTGCCAATGAGCAGGTGTTATGTGTCAAAGTCCGCCAATCCTCATACGCGGAATTATTCAAAGAAGTTTGGGGAACCGATTCACTAAACTGTGCACGC
>CAYPJS010000058.1:0-2960 GCA_964411135.1 uncultured Anaerolinea sp. | reverse complement strand
CACCAGGTAGAGCGGGATGCGAATGGGTGCCACGTACATGTATTTGAGCGTCTTGTAGTGCTCGCGGTCGTCCAGCACTGCCCACGAGACACCGGACATCACGGCACCGACGTACATGTAGAAGGCATTACCCAGGTAGATGTACGGGAAAAGCGGATTGCTGAAATCGCCGTTGGTGATCACGGAGTACATCACCACCAGAATGGCGGCACCCGCCAGCGGTTTGACCACCGAGTACACCGCGAACAGGAAGGGGTCGGTCCAGTTGGACTCGATCTTCCAGCCCAGCCAGGCAGCCGTACGGAAGGATCTCTGATTCATGGCTTATCTCCGGCTCTCGGTCAGGCGGCCTTCACGGATCGCCAGCCGTTCCATCTTGGTGAGCATGATGCGCGCTGCGCTGATAAATACCACCATCAGCACCAACAAGATGATGATCTCGGTCCTGACTTGCAGAAAGCCGAGCAGCGCGCCAGACGGAAAGACCAGCTGCCGCATTGCATCCAGCCCCAGCGTGAGCGGGATGATCGAGGCGGCGGCTGCCACCCAGAAGTTGAAGCTCTTGATGGGGAAGTAGAAGCCGGACGCCAGGTAAATCGGTTCCTGCGCCAGGTTGGCGATGTGCCAGGCTTCGCGGCTGAGCAGCAGGAACAGCGAGGCGGTCATCATGCGCATGCCGTACAGCGCCGCCATCGACAGGAAGAACACCAGCAGCAGCTGCCAGAAGCTGCCCACCGCGTACTGCACTTTGAAGACCAGGCTGCCGATGACCACGATTGCCAGGGCGCGCTGCGCGGTGGCAACCAGGCCACCCAGCGCCATGCCCAGCAGAATCGCCATCAGCTGCGTCGGCGACATAATATACAGCGCCAGGTTACCGGTTTCCTTCTCCCAGTACAGCTGGCTGGACATGCTCCATAGAATATTCATCCAGAAGGCGGTCATGGCACCCCCCATCACCACAAAGCCGACGTACTCCTCTGGCGCGCCGATGGCGCGATAAACAAACACGTAAGCCGAAACCGACAGCATGGGCAGAAAAATCTCGAAGAACAGCCAGGATTTTTCCCTCGCCATGCCCACCACACGCGGATAAGCCCGTCCGAGGATGGTCTGAAGAAACAGCCGCCAGCCGATATTTTTATTAATGACCGTTTCCATTTTTTTCAGCTTTCTCTTCATCTGCCATGCTGCGCCCGACCAGGGTGACGAACACATCCTCGAGGGTCGGTTCGCGTTTGTTCAGGTTGAGGATGCGCACCTGATGGCTGGTGAGCGTATTGACCACGTCGCTGATGGCAGGTTCCTCTTCCAGGATGAACTCCAACTGCGAATGACCGTCGAACGGGGTGTGCATAACCTTGCGCACGCCAGGCAGGGCTTCCAGCCTGCTGGTGCCCATCCCATTCAGCGGGCTGCAGTCCAGGTTGAAGATGGCGTCATGCTGAAGCTGGCGCTTGAGCGCGTGGGGGGTATCGCAGGCCAGCACGCGCCCGCGGTTGATGATGGCAACCCGGTCGCACAGTTCATCGGCTTCCACCATGGTGTGGGTGGTCAGCAGCAGGGTGCGGCGTTTGTTCTGGTCCACCCAGCGGCGCACGAAGTGGCGAACGTCGCGCGAGGCACCCACGTCCAGACCCAGTGTCGGCTCGTCGAGAAAGAGCACCTCGGGGCTGGTCATAAAGCCGCGGATAATGTTCATCTTCTGGCGCAAACCGGTGGACAGGTCGGACGACTTGGTGTTGGCTTTCTCGGTCAGGCTGAAGGCTGCCAGCAGTTCGTCGATGTACTTTTTAGCCTCAGCCGAAGGCATACCGTAGAACTGCGAGAACATCCACAGGTTCTCGCGCACGGTCAGCAGACCGTAACCCGACGACTCGCCGCCAGAGACCATGTTGATCAGCGGGCGGACTTTGACGGTATCCTTGAGCACGTCGTACCCGGCGACTTTAGCCCAGCCCTGGCTGGGAGCCAGCAGGGTGGTCAGTATTTTTATTAAGGTTGTCTTGCCTGCGCCGTTAGGACCCAGCAGTCCGAACAGCTCGCCGCGGTTAACCTGGAGATTCACATCGCTCAGCGCGGTCAGTTCCTTGGGCTGGTTTTTCTTTTTGTTTTCACGAAGGCGGTAAACACGCCCGAGACCTTCGGTCTCGATTGCATAGTCCGATGACATAATAACCCTCCAGGACGGAGCGTGGTAAACTCAAATGACGGAAGCAACGAACAGGGCAGCGCCGAGGATTTTCAACCTGTGGAGCGCACTTCCCTGAAAAAATTTGACGCCAGGGTTAAATCAAATAACCAGCCGGATCATGGATTCACTCACCTTTCACCGCCTTCTCACACTTAATCAACAATTCTACCAGAATTTTGGGGCTGCGTTCGCAGCAACCCGCAGGAGAATCCAGCCAGGGATCCGGCGTGTTTTGGATAATCTTCCAGTAGGCGGCAGACTGCTCGATCTGGGCTGCGGGTCTGGGGCGTTGGCGCTCGAACTGGACAAACTTTGGATCACCGGCTCGTACCTTGGACTGGATTTCAGTGCCTCACTGTTGAACGAGGCGCGCCAGGCGCTGCAAAGTGCACAACCCGGCGGAGTGGATGTCCGGTTTGCCCAGGCTGACCTGACCGACCCGGACTGGGTCGATATCGCTGCCGCGCAGCCGGTGGACGCGGTACTGGCGTTCGCCGTACTGCACCACATTCCGGGGCATGAAGTTCGCGCGGGCATCCTGCGCCAGGTTAACGAACTGCTGCCTGAGGGCGGAGTTTTCATCCATTCCGAGTGGCAGTTTCAGCACTCACCCAAATTGATGGCGCGGCGCGTGCCGTGGGAATCAGCCGGAATCGATGAGAGGTCCCTCGATCCGGGTGACACGCTGCTGGATTGGCGTTACGCCCTGCCCGGGCAGGCCGAGCAGGTGGGACTGCGTTACGTGCATCTGTTCACGCGCGAGGAG
>CAYPJS010000057.1:0-11724 GCA_964411135.1 uncultured Anaerolinea sp. | reverse complement strand
AAAAATATTAAATACCAGGGTTAAGGGGTTCCCCATTGCCAGGCTGATGAAAACCAATAACGGTGCCACAAAAAGAGCGATTTGCAAACTGGACGAAACCGCAATTTCAACGCTGAGATCCATTTTGTTGCGATAGGCAACGGTAACTGCCACCAGGTGTTCAGCCACATTTCCCACAATCGGAATGAGGATTATGCCCAGGAAGAACTCCGATATACCGAAATCTTCAACCACTACCTCGACCGCGCCGACAAGCAGTTCGCTGGCAATTACAACACCCAGGGTCGCCAGCGCCAGAACCAGGATGGCTTTTGTCTTCGACCAGTGCGGTGCGACGTGGCCGATTTCTTCTGTTGGGACTGTGATCGGACTTTTAGCAGCTCGCAGGCTAAAAATAAGTCCAAGGATGTAGAGAACAATCATGACCACCGCTACACCGAGGCTCATGGCTTCGACCTTCATCCCGTTCGGATCCCCGATAGATGGATAGAAAAGAGAAGGAATAATTAAGGCTACCACGGAAAGCAGAAGCAGGATCGAGTGGTTGGATATCTGCCGGCGGTCAAATTGCTGAATACCATTCTTGATCCCGCCAGCCATCATCGCAATTCCCATCACTAAAAGAAGATTTCCAATGATTGAACCTGTGATGGAAGCTTTAACCAATTCCAACAAACCAGCATTAATCGCAAACAATGTAATTATTAATTCAGCCGCGTTACCGAGTGTGGCGTTCAGCAGTCCACCAATTTTCGGCCCGGTATATACAGCAAGTACCTCAGTAGCTTCACCGATGTATCCCGCCAGAGGAATTACCCCCAATGCCGAGAAAATAAAGACCCAGATCATCCCCCAATGCTGCCATTCAGCGACGATCGCTAAAGCAAAAGCCAGGAGAAGAATAGTCAAAGGTTTTCGTTTTATATAGGCAAGAATATTCAGCATTTTCAACTCCATCGAGTAATTATATCCGAATGCCTGCCAGGCGCGAAAAAACGAGTATGTTATAATCCAGCCAATCAGGCCCATGGACGAAGCAAAAACGATTACTCCAGTGCTAGGAAACCGCTACCAGCTTATTCAGGCTATCGGTAACGGCGGCATGGCAGTTGTTTACCATGCACGCGATCTGATGCTTGAGCGGCCGGTGGCGATCAAGGTGCTGCGTCAGGACTTTTCTCGGGATGAGGCTTTTCGCGAACGGTTCCGGCTTGAGGCAAAAGCAGCCGCCAACCTTTCGCACCCCAACATTGTCACCGTACATGACTTCGGGTTTGATTCCGACCGCCTTTATCTGGTTATGGAATATGTCCCTGGCACGGATTTGAAATCAATCCTTAAAAACCGTGTTCGGCTGCCTATCGAAGAGGCGGTTAATATTATTATCCAGGCCGCATCCGGTATTGGCTATGCGCATCGGGCGGGGTTAATCCACTGTGATGTTAAACCGCACAATATGCTCGTTACCCCCGACCAGCGGGTTAAGGTCACGGACTTTGGAATTGCCCGCGCCATGGCAAGCATTCAGCCTGATGAAAAACATGATGTGGTTTGGGGCTCGCCGTTGTACTTTTCTCCCGAGCAAGCAGCCGGGAATGCTCCATCTCCCGCCTCAGATGTGTATTCCCTGGGCGTTGTTCTGTATGAGCTCGTCACCGGCAGGCTGCCTTTCAACAGTACGGACTCGACAGAACTGGCACGCATGCATCGTGAAGCAGTGGCCATGCCGCCCCGTAAGCTTAATCCTGATGTGCCTGTGGCACTTGAACAGATCATTATGAAAGTCCTTGCAAAAGAGCCTTCGTCCCGTTATCGGACTGCCGATCAATTAGCCCGCGTCTTGCAGAGTTTCTTGCAAACAATCACGTCCCGTCCTGCCGCAGTGGATACAGCCATACCCCAGCTGGTGCAGGTGCCTTCGCACCTGTCCACAAAAATAGATCCTTCCGCAGTCAACCCTGATTCCGGGATATCTGTCGCAGAAGAAAGCGCCGATCAAAGCCTGAATATCGATTGGGGTACTACCGGACTTGCCCTGGCAGCCATCGTGGCGGTTGGCGGGTTAATTCCGTTCTGGTTGTGGATCTGGTTTACCTTCAATCCCCCTACTCCTTGATTTTGAAAACGAGAATGATTCTTTCTGCTTCCATTCTTTCTGCCGATTTTTCAAATCTTCAAGACCAAATTCGCCAGGTCGAACAGGCCGGCGTCGATTGGCTTCACATCGATGTGATGGACGGTCATTTTGTACCGAATATCACCATGGGCGCTTTTATTGTAGAAACCTGTAAAAGGCTTACCAAACTTCCGTTAGATGTGCATCTCATGATCGAAACCCCAGAAAAGCAAATTGAATCTTTTCTCAACGCCGGGGCCGATTATATTAGCATCCATATCGAGGGCAATCCAAATATTCACCGAACCCTCCAACAGATAAAAGCCGGAGGGGTTCATGCAGGGGTCGCTTTGAATCCCGGAACACCGGCAGCAAGTATTCAAGCAGTGCTGCCCTTCGTAGATTTTGTTCTGTCAATGACTGTAAATCCAGGGTTTTCCGGACAGAAATTTATCCCGCAGGTCGCGAACAAGGTTTCCGAAATCCGGAAGATGTCGGATGCGGTAAATTCGAACCTCAAGATCCAGGTCGATGGAGGTATCACATCAGATACTCTGCCGATCGTAAAGAATGCTGGAGCTGAAATAATGGTGGCTGCCACGGCGATCTTTAAACACAGCGGCGGTATTGCTGCCGGTGTCCAGGCTTTGCGGGCGGCGGCATTAAATTAAAAATGCGGCTTGCGCCGCATTATCAGGAAAACACACGATGTTAATTGGTTTTGACGAGGGAACGAATGCACCGCGCGCACAAAAGTTTGCGAACCGAGCGCCCGCCTTCAAAAACACTGACCCGCTGCAAATTCGGGCGGAAGGTCCGGTTCGTAGCTCGCAAAGAGAAACTACGATTGTGTCCGAAGGTGGTCGTTTTCCCACAATTTTCACATTTAGCCATGATAAGATTTCCTTTCCCGCGATAATGCTGTTGATAAAACATCGCTTCAACACGCGACTGGGAATTTTACCACAACCCGTATCTTTTTTCAATAATAATTGTTCAACCAAAGAGGACAGCAAACATGAATGAAATAAACTCAATGGGCAACATCTACATATCGCATCGCGCGATAGCGTCGATCGCTCACCAGGCTGCCCTGGAATCTTATGGAGTCGTAGGGTTGGCTGCAAAAAACCTGGCGGAAGGCCTGGCTCAGGCTCTCGTCAAGGACCCATCGCTTGGGGTGGAGGTTGATTTCAGCGGTGATGGGATTACAATTGACCTTTTTATTATTATTGAATATGGGACCAGAATTAAGAGTGTCGCTTCAACGGTCTCGGATACAGTGCGCTACAAAGTGGAAAAGTCGATCGGCCTGCCGGTCAAGGCAGTCAATATCCATGTGCGCGGTTTACGAATTAGCGATCTCGATTAAGTCATTATTTGAGTATTCAGGAGATTTATGAGCGCAGACGTTTTATTTCCGGCCATGTCGGATGGTCGAGAGATCGCCAAACAACCAACGCTTGACGGGCAAGGATTGAAAATTCTGGTCGAAGCCGGTTTGACCTGGCTTAAAGCCAATCAACAGATGGTTAACGCACTCAATGTATTCCCGGTTCCTGATGGCGACACGGGTACCAATATGCTGTTAACCATGCAGGCTGCCTATGCTGAAATTAATCAATCCACCGAAACCAATGTTGGCAAAATGGCTCATGCAATAGCTCAGGGGGCGTTGATGGGGGCCCGCGGAAACTCGGGCGTTATACTTTCACAACTCTGGCGCGGCTTTGCCCGCTCCCTGGACAATTTGCAGGTCATGGATGGCAATGCGCTTGTGGATGCCCTCAATACCAGTAAAACCACGGCTTATAAAGGGGTTGTGAGACCGGTTGAAGGCACGATTTTAACCGTTGCCAAGGACATAGCAGCCGCTGCTGATTTATTGAGAGGTCAGCCCGTCAACATCGATTGGCTTGAGAAGATTGTTGCTGCAGCAGCTCTCTCGGTTGAAAATACTCCTAACCTGTTACCCATACTAAAACAGGCAGGGGTAGTAGATTCCGGCGGCAAAGGCCTTTTTATCATCCTGGAAGGTATGTTGCGCTTTATCAAAGGTCAACCGCTCGAGACCTCCGCGGTGGTCCAGCCCCTGTCGCAAATGGAACTTGACGGAGCCATGGAGGAAGTCGAGCCTGGGCAGGATTATGAGGTAGTGGTTGATTTCCGACCTGAAGCTGAACTGGACCTCGAAAAATTTTACGAAGAACTGTCTGAGATGGGCACCTCGATCCAGGTTGGTGAAGGGGATGGGATGTACCGCATGCATATCCATGTCCCGACCGAAAACCGCTACAAACCGATTGAATATACGATGAGTCTTGGCACTGTGACCAAGGTAGCCATTGAAAACCTGATTGCCCAGATGGAGGATCGGTCTGAATCGACTCCAGGGTACAGTTTCACGCCGATTGAACCAGGACAAATCGCCGTGATCGCAGTATCGCCTGGAGAGGGTCTCAGCAGGATTTTTGCCAGTTTAGGTGTGGCTGCAGTTGTCCAGGGCGGGCAAACCATGAACCCCAGCACCGAGGAAATCCTTAACGCTTTTGAAAACCTGCCAACAGACCGCGTAATTATCCTGCCCAATAACAAAAACATTATTCTTGCCGCTCAGAATGCCGCCCACATGACGGTAAAAAAGGTGGCTGTAATCCCAACCAAAACGGTTCCTCAGGGACTCAATTCCATGTTACGGCACGATCCGGAAGGTGACCTTGATGAGGTTGCCAAAGAAATGGAAGCTGCCATCATGGAAGTGGATACCGGCGAGATCACAACGGCTACCCGTTCGGTTGAAATCAACGGCGTCGACGTCCACCAGGGAGAAGTAATTTCAATGTTGAATGGATCTCTGGTTGCATCAGCACAGGACATCCGAACAGCCTGTTTTGAATTATTAACGAAAGCAGATGCCGCCGACCGGGAGCGGATTACCCTCTTCTACGGTCAGAATATTTCACGCCACGAGGTCAACCAGCTGGTTGATCAGATCCGGGAAGCTTACCCAAGGCATGAGATCGAAATCCATGAAGGTGGTCAACCTCATTATCAGTTGATCATGTCAATCGAATAATCCTATGCAACAGATTTGCATCCTTACCGATAATTCGGCCCAATTTCCACAGCACTCATTCCCAGGTCAGAATTTTGTGAGGGTGATTCCACATGATATTGAATTTGGTGGAATCATACATCCAGAAGGTAAGGATGTAAAAATCTCTCAATTCCCGGTGTCTGCATTCGCTTCAGATTCTCCAAAACTGGTTGCCCCCAGTGTGGAGAAATTCATGGATTGGTTCTCTGCTTTAGAGAAGGAATTTTCCGACATTCTCGTTATCCTGTTGGATTCTCACTTTTCCGCCGCCGTTGACAATGCTGTTGCTGCAACAAACGCGATGAACGCCAACCGGACAATTCAGGTGATCAACTCCCAGACGATTTCCACTGGACTGGGTACCCTGGTTCAAATTGCCGCCGAATCGATTTTTGACGGGGCTTCCGCAATTGAAGCCGAACACCTCATCCGGCGCCAAATTTCGCATATTTATACGGTATTGTGTGCTCCTGGATTATCGTATCTTTATAATGCAGGAATCGTCGATCAGGCTCAAGCAATTGTCGGCGAAATGCTAAATATGATCCCGGTTTACACGCTCGAGGAGGAACGCGTGACTCCGCTTGAAAAGGTGCGTTCCTACCGGCAGACAGTCGAATTGTTTGTCGAGTTCCTTGAAGAGTTCGAGGACCTGCGGCACATCTCCCTGGTCCAATCAAATCCCCCACTTCTGCCCGATACACGCAGCGTGCGCCAACTATTTCAGGAAATTTACCCGAATACATCCTACAGTGAGCATAATTTAAATACCACCCTTGCCGCGTTGTTCGGTCCGCGGTTCCTTGCGCTCCTGGCGGTCGAAAAAATTTAGCCGGAAAATAAATCGCGGATCGGGTGGGTCAAAAAAGGTGAACCTTTCTTCTATCCGATTTTGACGATCGTTCGTCTTGCCTGCGTGCCTAAACAATGTCGGAAAGGCAGGCGTGCAAGCAGATTAAGGTAAAATAGCTCTATGCCCTCACCGTTAGAAAAATTAAAAAAGTTCTTATCCCTCGAAACTGAACGCGGCTTTGATAATCGTGCGGTTGTTGGCGGCCTCGACAAAATCCTTCCCAATTGGATCAGCGAAGCTGAGGACGCCGGCATTTCCCCTGATGTGATCCAATCAGTAGCTCTGGTCCTTGAGATTTACCCGAAACAAACAGTCCTGGATCGACAGGCAGGTGTGAAGCGTCTGGAAGAAATGCTGGGCCAGGTTAAAGGGGATGAAACATCCCGCGATCCTCATGATGCCAAACATGCTGCGTCCGACCTTCAACAACGACCACAACAATCTGCAACCAGACCTGCTGATAGGCCAGATTCTGGAGTTGTTCAACCCGGACGGGTAAGAGCTGCCACACAGAACCAATCGAACCTGGTGGGCTTGAACGCAAAACTAACTGTTCTCCAGGGGATTGGGCCAAAAACAGCGCAGACTCTGGAGCAGTTGGATCTTTATTCGCTTGAAGACCTGCTCTACTATTTCCCGCGCCGCTATGACGATTACTCCAAGATGAAACCCATAAACCGTTTGCAATACGGCGATGAGGTTTCCGTTCTGGGTAATGTAAAAAGTGTGTTCACCCGCTCCATCAAGGGTGGAAAATTGACCATGACCGAGGCAGTGATCGAGGATGGCACAGGTGCCCTCCGGGTTACCTGGTTCAATCAACCCTGGCTCGAAAAATCGATTCGCCCGGATACCCAGCTCGTTCTGTCAGGAAAGATTGAAATGTACCTGGGGCGCTTATCAATGAACTCCCCCGATTGGGAGCTAATTGACCAGGAACATTTGCACACAAATCGAATTGTGCCTGTGTACCCTTTGACGTCCCACGTGACCCAAAAAGCGTTGCGGCGCATGATGCATCAGACGGTATCCTATTGGGCACCTAGAATTCCGGATTTTCTACCAGAAACGATCCTCGAGCCCGCAGCTCTTATCAACCTAAATCAGGCATTGATGCAGGTGCATTTCCCTGATACACAGGATAGCCTGCACGCGGCTCAGGAAAGGCTGGCATTTGACGAAATCTTTCTCATCCAATTAGGTGTTCTGCTCCAAAAGAAAGCCTGGCAGGCGAACACTGCTCAGGTATTCACCGTTTCGGATGAGTGGTTAGAATCACAATTTGTTGCCCTTCCTTACCCATTAACCAAGGCACAGCAGCGGTCCATCTCTGACATTCGTACTGATCTGACCTCTGGAAAACCAATGAACCGGCTGCTTCAGGGCGATGTCGGTTCCGGTAAAACCGTCGTTGCTGCAATGGCTATTGCAATGATCGTCGTCAATGATGCCCAATCCGCGATTATGGCGCCAACCAGTATTCTGGCAGAACAGCATTTCCGAAGTTTATCGGCATTGATGGTTGGCGACAATGGCATGGAAGGTTCAATTGGTATCCTGCAACCGGGAGAAATACGCTTACTGCTTGGCGACACAAGTGACACCGAGAAACAGGAGATCCGCGCCGGATTGGCTGACGGCTCAATCAAGCTGGTGGTGGGCACGCATGCACTGATTGAAGATCCGGTTGAATTTAAGCGCCTGCAGTTGGCAGTCATCGATGAACAACACCGTTTTGGCGTCGCGCAGCGCTCGGCTCTTCGCAACAAGGGAGAGAATCCCCACCTGTTGGTCATGACTGCCACTCCCATTCCGCGATCCCTTTCATTGACTGTCTACGGCGATCTTGATCTATCTGTGATGGATGAGATGCCGGTCGGACGGCTGCCTATCGAGACGCATATCCTGACTCCCCTGGAACGCGAACGTGCCTACGCCTTTATAAAAAACCAGATCGAATTAGGGCATCAGGCATTCATAATTTACCCGTTGGTTGAGAAAGGCGAAAAAGAGGATGCGCTGGCAGCTGTCGAGGAACGGGACCGGCTGCAAAAAGAGATTTTTACCCACCTCAAGGTCGGGCTTCTCCATGGGCGGATGAAACCTGAAGAAAAAGACCAGGTGATGACTGCCTTCCGTAACAAAGAATTCGATATTTTAGTTTCGACATCCGTCGTGGAGGTTGGGGTGGACATCCCCAATGCCACTGTGATGATGATTGAGGGGGCCAATCGTTTTGGACTGGCACAATTGCACCAATTCCGAGGTCGAGTCGGGCGCGGGCCAGACCAATCTTACTGTCTGCTGGTACCGGACCATGAAGATGCTGTGGAAAACGAACGGCTGCAGGTTATGGCCGAAACCAATGATGGATTTATTCTAGCCGAACGCGACCTGGAACAACGCGGTCCCGGCGACTTCCTGGGTACTCGGCAGGCGGGTTTCGCTGAATTGCGGATGGCAAGTCTGACCAACGTCCGCTTGATCGAAAAGGCGCGCCGATTGGCAGTACAATTGATTGAAAATGATCCAGATTTAAAATCCAATGATCACGCAGCTTTGGCGTCAACTCTTGACCGGTTCTGGGGAAACGGCCGGGGGGATATCTCCTAACGAACAAGGAACATCATGGTACGCGCAGTATTTCCAGGCACTTTTGACCCCATCCACTATGGCCACATCGACATCGCTCAACGAGCCTCTTTATTGTTTGACGAGATCATCATGGCTGTATATGACCGCCCTCTTAAGAATTTATTATTTACGCCTGAGGAACGAATTGGTTTTGTACGCAAAGCCTTTGAAGATAATCCAAAGTTTAAAGTTATGGGTTACAGCGGTCTGACCGTCGAATTTGTGAAGGATGTAAACGCCCAGGTATTGGTTCGTGGACTGCGGGTCTTCTCGGATTTCGAGCATGAATTCCGGATGGCACTGGCTAATAAGCGCCTTTACCCTGATATTGAAATGTGCGCCCTAATCACATCCGAATCGCATACATTCCTATCCTCGTCCACCGTACGCGAGATCGCCTCGTTGGGTGGTGATGTTTCCAGTATGGTTCCGCCCTATGTGAATGAGGCTTTAAAAAAACGTTTTTTAGAACTTGGTGAAAAAACCACAGTTATTCCGAGTATTGCTTTAAGAGATTAAATTTATAATATACTCCGGGTAGAATATACGAAATTGGCCTGAATTTTGCACCCGCTGACCTTTGATCAATTGCGGAGGAAAAATGGACATCCTGCATCTCGTAGATCGACTTGAAGAACTATTCAATGAAAGTAAACCGATTTGGTTTACCCACAGCGTTATTGTGGATGAAGATCGGATGCTTGATCTGATTGATCAGATGCGGGTGTCAATTCCTGAAGAAATCAAAAAATCGCAACAGATAATTGCCCAGCGCGACCGCATTCTGGCACAAACTCAGGAAGAATCCAATCGGACAATCAATATTGCCCGCGAAAAAGCAGACTCCCTTCTCGACCGCGATCCAGTGGTTCAGGCAGCGCAAGCCCGGGCCGAACAAATCATCGCACAGGCCCGTGCTGAAGCCGATATCACGCGCAGGGAAGCTGACGAATATGTGCTTGAAACGCTTTCCAGCGTCGGTCAGGAGTTGGAACGCCTTTTAAACCAGGTTCGAAACGGGGTACGGACGCTCCAGGCTGAACGGCAGCAAAGCTACGATAACGCCAATTTACCGCACAATCCTCCCGAATCATAAAATCTCCCAAGAGTGTAAAAAAGACTTCGGTTTCCGAAGTCTTTTTTTGTTTCACGTTTATAGTCTTTTACCCAAGCCCTTCATCCTGCCCGGGTTCAATACCCTTTTCCAGTCCGGATATTTCCGGTTCAACCGGTTTTTCTTTTGTCTTTCGGCTCTTGCCGCGTTTGGGCCGGTCGCCTTTAACTGTGGGAGGTTTAAGCGCCATTTCTAGCACCTGGTCCATATGCTTTACCGGCAGTATGTTGATATCCTGAAGGACTTTCTTCGGTATTTCAACAAGATCCTTCAAATTTCGCTCGGGCAGAATCACGGTTTTTAGCCCGGCACGATGAGCAGCCAGAATTTTCTCTCGCACACCGCCAATCGGTAAAACTTTACCGCGGAGCGTGATCTCGCCCGTCATACCCACATCTTTCGAGACACCCCGTTCCGTAAAAGCGGAAATCAAAGCGGTGGCAATCGTAATTCCAGCGCTTGGTCCATCCTTCGGAATTGCACCTTCTGGGATGTGGATGTGAATATCCAAACGCTCGAATCCTTCCGGATCGAGGTCCAATTCTTTTGCCTTGGACTTCATGTAAGAGAGGCCGGCTTGTGCCGATTCTTGCATCACATCTCCAATTTGGCCGGTGATCTGCATCGTGCCTTTGCCGTCCAGAATCAGGACCTCCACAGGCATGATATCGCCGCCGTTTTCCGTCCATGCCAGCGCAGTTGCAACGCCTACCTCATCTTCCACCTCAGCTTCGGACTGGAAAAATTGCGGAGGTCCAAGGAACCGCTCTACAGACATCGGAACAAGATTTTTAGGATGCTTTTTGTTTTCTGATTTCAGGCGCGCCACCTTGCGGCTCATCCGGCCAATCTCGCGTTCAAGATTGCGAACACCTGCTTCATAGGTATATTCACGGATGATCTTCCGCAGTGTCTGTTCCTGGAAAATAATTTCACCGGGCTCCAGGCCGCTTTCCTCCAACTGACGCGGGATGAGGAATCGCCTGGCAATCTCGAGCTTTTCTTCCTCAATATATCCAGGAAATTCAATGACTTCCATGCGGTCGAGCAAAGCCGAGGGAATATTGCCAAGGTAATTGGCCGTGGTGATAAACATGACTTTGGACAAATCGAAATTCAATTCCAAATAATGATCGGAGAATGCATAGTTCTGCTCAGGATCCAATACCTCAAGTAAGGCAGCTGATGGGTCTCCGCGGAAATCGGCGCCAAGTTTGTCGATTTCATCCAGCATGAACAACGGGTTAATGGTCGCTGCCCGGCGCATCGTCTGTAGAATACGACCGGGGAGGGCTCCAATATAGGTGCGTCGGTGACCGCGAATTTCCGCCTCGTCCCGAACCCCGCCCAAAGAAACGCGCACGAATTTCCGCTCCAGCGCTTCGGCTATCGAACGTCCAAGAGAGGTTTTCCCGGTTCCCGGCGCGCCAACGAAACAAAGAATCGGCTGGCGGGCTTTCTTCGGTTTCAGGCTGCGGACCGCAATATATTCCAGAATCCGATCTTTTGCCTTGCCAAGTCCGTAATGGTACTTTTCCAATACTTTTGCGGCATTGGCGACATCCAGGTTATCTTCGGATTCGATAGACCAGGGTAGTTCAAGAATCCAATCCAGGTAGGTCCGAATAATCCCGACCTCAGGCGCCATTGAGGGCATTTGCGACAGGCGGTCAACCTCTTTTAAGGCTGTAACCCGTACTTCGTCCGGCAGCTGCGCGGTGATTACTTTCTCGCGCAGTTCGATTATCTCCCGGGTGAAAATGTCACCCTCGCCAAGCTCCGTCTGAATTGCCTTCATTTGTTCGCGCAGATAAAACTCACGCTGACTTCGGTCAACTTCGCTTTGCACACGGTTTTGAATTTCGTCTTCAAGCTGTAGCACATCCAATTCCTGCGCAAGCAGCCAGTTG